>DATLIO010000233.1:0-2316 GCA_035539355.1 Luteolibacter sp. | reverse complement strand
GGGTTCGATCGCTTCGACGATCGCGGTGTCGGATGGTCCGCCATTGGTTTCGAGCCGGATTTTCGGGGAAACGGGGGCGGTGCCGTTGTTCTGCAAGTCCAGGACGATCTGGAGGTATTGCGAGAGATCCCAACGGCCTTCGGCGGGTTTGAACGTCACCGAGCCGGTTTTCGCTCCGCCTGGGAAATTCAGGCCGATGCCTTTGCCTTCGCTGACGACGGCCGTCGCACCGTTTTCATAAGCGAACTGTTTCTCGGGATCCGCCTTTACGGCGGGATTGGCGGCTTCGTAGATCACGCCATTCTTCGGTTTGATCCGGATCGTGGCCGGATCGACCGGCGGAAGTTCGCCGGGAGTGCCGCCGGTGATCAGCGAATCGATGCGGAAAACCTGATCCACGTCCGATTTCCCACCGAAGAAAAGGATGCGGCTGATGGCGGCGGAGTTGAGCGCGAAGCCCTTCTTGTGGCCGTAGGAGTGGCCGAAAATCAGTTTGATCGTGCCGGTTTCGCCGGGATCGAGGGAAGTGGATTCGGCGTTGTAAGGGTTTGTTTTCCAATCACCTTCGTTGTCGAGGCGCAGGTTGACGGAGATTTTTTTCGAGCCGAGGTTGGTGACCTTGGCTTCGACATTGCCGTGTTTCGAGAGATCGAAGGGGGTGCCGTCTTTTTTCGTGAGGCCGAGGCCGGGATAGCCCTCGGGGCCGGGTTTGATGGTCACGGTGATGCTTTGCCCGGAAGCGGCGGAAGTGACCTGTTCCGAACTTGGCTTGAAAGCGAGGTTTTCTCCCGCGCCTTCGTAGACCGGTTTGGCGGGGACGCCGAATTGGGCGTGGAGGGCCGACGGAAGGAGGGCGAGCGCCGCGAGAAGGATGGGTCTGGAAAACGTCATGATCGGAAAATCCCGGGATTGAGTCCGGAAAAGTCGCTCCGGGCGCGGGATGTTCCAATCAAAATCTCCCGTTCAGGCGATTCCGAGATCGTCATTGTCGCCGTTGTCGCGGCGCATTTCCTGGAGGGTTTCGGACATGTCGGGCAATTCCTCCCACAGGGCGCGGACGACGTAGATCGGCGCGCCGGATCGGACCGCGAGCGCAATGCAATCGGACGGTCGCGCGTCGAGTTCGACGATCTTTCGCTCCATGATCTCGTTTTCCGCCTCAAGGATGAGCCGGGCGAAATAGACTTCGTTTTCCACGCGGACGATGATCGCGCGGGAGACGCTTGCTCCGAAGGCCTTGAGCGCCAGTTGGAAAAGATCGTGCGTCAGCGGCCGCGGCGGGAGCTGGCCGGTCATCGAGGCGTTGATGGAAATCCCGACCGCCGGATCGATGTAGAACACGATCGATTTCGACCCGTCTCCGAGAAACACCGCGCAACCGGCCTGGGTGGGCAGCAGGGCGATCGGCTCGACACGGACAAGATCTGGCATCGCGGCGACTATCGGCCGGGCCGGGGATTTTCCAAGAGGAGAAAGTCAGCGGGCGAGGTATTTGCGCGAATTGACCACGTATTTGTCCGCCCAGTGCCGGATCTTCGCCTGTTCGTCGAGGGAAAGGGTGCGGACGACTTTGGCGGGGGAGCCGAGAACCAGCGAGCCCGGCGGGATGATCGTGCCGCCGGTGACGAGGGAACCGGCGCCGATGATCGACCGCTCGCCGATGACCGAACCGTCGAGGACGATCGCGCCCATGCCGATGAGCACCTCGTCCTTCACCTCGCAGGCGTGGAGGATCGCGGAATGGCCGACGGTCACCAGCTCGCCGATGTGGCAGCCGTAGTCGTCCGCGAGGTGGATGACCACGTTGTCCTGCACGTTCGAACGCGGGCCGACCGTGATTTCGTTGATGTCCCCGCGGAGGGTGGCGTTGTACCAGATGCTCGATTCCTCGGCGATCGTGACCCGGCCGACCACATCCGCGCTGTCCGCGATGAAAACGGACGGGTGGATGGTCGGGTGGATGCCTTCAAAAGTCTCGATCGCCATGCGGAAATCCTAGTTTCGGGGCCTGCTTGTCGCAAGCTCTTGCCACGGGTGCCGAATTTGTCACATTCGCGGCCCAGCCATGATTTCCATCCAACGCCTTTTCGGGAAAGAAGACCGGTTTTTCGAACTCCTGCTCGCCAGCGCGGGCGAAGCCCACGAGAGCATCGATTTCCTGACGGACATCCTGCGTCACGAAAAGGAGCACTCGCTCAACGAATTCGCCGCCGTCCGGAAGAAGGACAAGCAGATCACCAAGGAAATCAGCGAACTGTTGGTGAAGACCTTCGTCACCGCGCTCGAACGCGAGGACATCGAGGCGCTTTCCTCCGC
>DATLIO010000232.1:0-14576 GCA_035539355.1 Luteolibacter sp. | reverse complement strand
GGCGATCTTGTCGTTCTCGATGACGACAGTTTCCTCTTCGGTCGGAGGTGGCGGGGTTTCAACGGAGAGGCCGGCGGCCGGCGCGGCGGCGGGATCGGTGGTTGGCGCTGCGGCTTTCTCGAGGAATTCCTCCTTGGCCTTCTTATCGGCCAACGCCTGGTTGTTTTTCTGCTGGAAGTAGAGGTTGCCGGCGAGGGCAACGGCGCAGAGGGTGACGATCACCCACGTTTTACGGTCGTACATGATTGGGGAAAGAGGCGTTAGTGATGGGGTTGATGACCTTTGCAGGAACATCCATGGCCGGTTTTTCCGGAGGTCCGGACTGGCGGGACGGGGTCATAACCGCTGCCCCCCCAAGGATGACAGCGGAAAATCCGACAAATACCGAGCCAGCTGCCTTTGAGGGGGCCGTGGGTCTCGACGGCTCCGAGAAAATAGTGGGAGCAGGTCGGGGAAAACCGGCATCCGGCGGCGGGGCCCGCGGCGGCTTTGAGCATCGGATTGAGAATCCGCTGGTAGAAGCGGATTCCGATGCGGATGACGGCGGTGACGGCTTTTGAGATCAAGGATTTCCTTCTGGGCGGGGAAAGAGGCCGAGACGTTTCGCCTGACGGACCCAGTCTTCGGAAAGCTCCGCGAAGGTGGCCTGGGCGGCTCCGGGGCGGGCGATGGTGACCAGATAACGCCGGATTTCGGAAAAGCGAGGGGCGTGTTCCTGGACGAGCGCGCGGAAACGACGGCGGAGCAACACGCGGTCGTGGGCTTTTTTGGCGGCACGCTTGGTGGTGATGAAGCCGGTGCGGATCGAATCCAGCTCCGGATCGGGCAACGTGCTTAAAATGACAAACCGGCCAGCTTTCGCGTGGCCGGTGCTTTTCACCCGCGCGAAGTCCGCGCGGGTGGTCATGCTTTGTTTTCTCGGGAGACGCATGGCGGGCTTCTAAAAGCTCCTTGGCGCGCCCAAGGCAACGATCAACCGTGTTGGGTTGTGTGGCGCTCGTATTTGATCTCGACGCCCTTGGGCACGAGGCGCTTGCGGCCTTTCTGGCGGCGGCGGCGGATAAGGTCGCGGCCGGCTTTGGTGGCCATGCGGGCGCGGAAGCCGAATTGGGCTTTGCGGGTGCGCTTGGAAGGCTGATAAGTGCGTTTGCTCATGGCGATGAAGGTGTTTGGGACCGCTTACCCGGCGGCGCGGGGGCCGGACTTTAGGGTTCGGACGATTGTTGTCAATCCACCAATGCGCGGAAACTTCGGTTTTTTTGATTAAGTCGTCCCGAACGGGGCCGCGGAGACCCATCGGACAATTTCATTTTTGTGTAAAGAAATGATTCCGTGGGGCGTATGCCGGGGATGCATTGGAAGCTTTCTTTCCTCGCCATGATCCCGGCCACCGCAGGCGCGTTCGGAACCGACGCGCCCGCAGCGTATGGGAAGGAAACCACTCCTTTCGAGGCGGCCCGCGAGGTTCTGGAAAGCAAGTGCCTTGAGTGTCATACGAAAAAAGAAGCGAAAGGCGGTCTGGTTCTCGAGACGCGGGAAGATCTGATCAAAGGCGGTGATTCCGGCACGTCGCTGACTCCCGGAAATCCCGCCGGTTCCGAATTGGTGAAGCGGGTGCATCTGCCGGCGGATGATGACGAACTCATGCCTCCGAAGAAAAGCGGCCCGCCGCTGACTCCGGCTGAGATCGCCGCGCTGGAAAAATGGATCGAAGGGGGGGCTCCGTGGAACGGCACCGACGTTCTCGCCGCGAAATCGAAAACCGCCCTTCCGCGTTGGGACGCTCCGGCCGACCCGCAGATCGCTTCCATCGAAGCGTTTCCGAAGAACATCACTCTGGAAACGGCTGCGGATTTCCATCGGGTGATCGTCGTGGCCCGGTTCAAGGACGCGTCCACCCATGACATCACCCGCCAGTCGAAGCTGACTCTGGGCGATGGCTCGCTCGCGACCATGGCCGGGACGACGCTGCGGCCCAAAAAAGACGGCGAAACCAAGCTGACCATCGAATACCGCGGTCTGAAAACCGAAGTGCCGGTGGCGGTGAAGGACTCCGCGAAGCCGCGGCCGATCTCTTTCCAACTCGACGTCATGCCGGTGCTGACCGCCGCCGGTTGCAACACCGGCTCCTGCCACGGCTCGGCCCGGGGCCAGGACGGATTCCACCTGACACTCTACGGTTTCGATCCGAAAGGGGACCATTTCCGCCTCACGAATGAAATGGCCGGCCGCCGGATCAACCTGGCTCTGCCAGAGGAATCCCTGCTCGTCACCAAAGCGGACGGCACCGTTCCCCATACCGGCGGCAAGCTTTTCGAGAAAGGTTCGCCATTCCATGAAACCCTCGTCCAATGGATCCGCGATGGCGCGAAATTCGATGAAGGGGAAATCCCGCATCCGACGGCCATCGAAATGGAGCCGAAGCAGGTGGTGCTCGTCGGTCCCGACATCCAGATCCCGTACACGGTCCGCGCGACGTATTCGGACGGCACGGATCGCGATGCCAGCACGCTTTCGACCTTCTCGAGTTCGAACGACAACTCCGTGGCGATCGTGAAAACCGAGGGGCTCGCGAAATCGAAGCATCGCGGCGAGGCGTTCCTGCTCGCACGGTTCGCGACCTTCACCGAAGGCTCGCAGGCGATCGTCATTCCCAAGGATCTGCCATACACCCGTCCGGAATTCCCGGCATCCAACTACATTGATCCGTTGGTCGCGGAAAAACTCCACAAGCTGCGGGTCATCCCATCGGGACTCGCGGAGGACGAGATTTTCCTGCGCCGCGTCTTCCTCGATGTCGTGGGCGTGCCGCCGACGACCGAGGAACGGGTGGCGTTCCTCGACGACAAACGCCCGAACAAGCGCGAGGTGCTCATCGACAATCTGATCGGCCGCAAGGAATTCACCGAGATGTGGGTGATGAAATGGGCGGAGCTCATGCAGATCCGCACGTTCGACAACGGCGGGCAATCGGTGACCTACAAGGCGGCGCTCGGCTATTACAACTGGCTGCGCGAACGGGTCGCCGGAAACATGCCGTTCAACCAGCTCGTCAATGAACTGCTTTCCGCGAAAGGCGGCACCTTCTCCAGTCCGGCGACCAATTTCTTCCAGGTCGAACAGGATGTGATGAAGCTCACGGAAAACGTCGCCCAGGTCTTCATGGGTACACGGATCCAGTGCGCCCAGTGCCACAACCATCCGTTCGACCGCTGGACGATGGACGACTACTATGGTTTCGCGGCCTTCTTCGCGCAGGTGAAACGCAAACCGGCGGAAGATCCCCGTGAACGCGTCGTTTACGACGAAAGCGGCGAAATCAAACACCTCGTCACCAAGCAGAACGTCCCGCCGAAATTCCTCGGCGGTGACAAACCGAATCTCGAGGGCGGTATTTCCCGACGCAAGGCGGTGGCCGATTGGCTGACCTCGCCGGAGAATCCATGGTTCGCCCGCAACGTCGTGAACATCGTCTGGGCGCACTTCAACGGTGTCGGCATCGTGGAGCCGGTGGACGATGTCCGCGTTTCCAACCCGCCGTCGAATCCCGAACTGCTGGATGAACTCGCGAAGCGGTTTGTTTCCTACAACTACGACTTCCGGAAACTGGTCCGCGACATCTGCAATTCCCGCACCTACCAGCTTTCCAGCAGGACGAACGACACGAACTCGGACGACAACCGGAATTTCTCGCACTCGATGATCCGCCGTGTCCGTGCCGAGGTGCTGCTCGATTCGATCTCCGCGGTGACCGCGACGCCGAACAAATTCAAAGGTCTTCCGCTCGGTGCGAAAGCCGTGCAGATCGCGGACGGAAACACGACGAACTATTTCCTCACCACGTTCGGCCGCGCGACCCGTGTGACCGTTTGCTCCTGCGAGGTGAAAATGGAGCCGAACCTCTCGCAGGCACTCCACCTTCTCAACGGCGACAACACGCATGACCGGATCAAGCGAGGGAAGATCGTCACGAAGATGATCGACGAGAAGAAGCCGACGAAAGAGATCATCGAAGCGATGTATCTGAAAACCCTCAGCCGCAAACCGACCGATGTCGAAACCGAGAAGCTGCTTGCCGCGGTGGGTGACAATCCGCAGAAGGAGCAGATGGTCGATACGCTTGAAGATGTCTTCTGGGCGTTGCTGAATTCGAAGGAATTCATCTTCAACCATTGATTCAAATTACATGAAGAAACCCGCTTGTTTCCTGATTCCCGCGCTGATGGCGGGGATCTTCACCCCGATCGCATTCTCCGCCCCCGCAGCGCCTGTCGCTCCAGCCAAGGTTGAATCGAAAGCCACCTGGACCGTCCGGGCCGATCATCCCGATGCGGTTTATAAAACCGGTGAAACGGTGAATTTCACCGTGAAGCTCGGGGAGAATCCCTCGGTGGCTCCCGATGCGGAGTTGTTCGTCACGCTTTCAAAGGACGGCTACAAGACGCTCAAGAAACTCTCCGTGAAACTGAAGGATGGAACCGCGGGTTTCACCGGTGAACTATCCGAGCCGGGATTTCTGTTGGCCCAAGTGAGCAGCGATCCGGAAGGAAAAGTGTCGACGAAATGGGGTGTCGCCGTTTCACCGACGGACATCAAACCGAGCATGCCCGTGCCGGACGATTTCGATGCGTTCTGGAAAGGCCAGCTCGCGGCGCTCGCCAAGGTGCCGCTCAATCCGGATCTGAAGCCGGTTGTTAACAAGAAGGCGGAGGAGGCTGGCGTCGAAGTGTTCGACACGCGCGTCGATTGCGTCGGTGATGCGAAGGTTTCCGGCTACTACGCCCGCAAGATCGGAGCGAAGCCGAAGTCGCTGCCGGCGATCATTTCGCTTCACGGAGCCGGTGTCCGCGGCAGTGAGATGGGCGGACCCGTCACCTGGGCGTCGAGGGGGTTCATCGCGATGGACATCAATGCCCACGGCATCGACAACGGCAAGGACGACGCGTTTTACAAAGCGCTGCTGGAAGGGGCTCTGAAGGATTACCGCTACGTTGGAAAAGATTCGCGGGAGAAATCCTACTTCACCTTCATGTTCCTCCGCGCGAAGCGGGCTCTGGATTTCCTCTGCTCGCAGCCGGAATGGGATGGCAAGACGCTCATCGTTTCCGGTGGCAGCCAGGGCGGTTTCCAGGCGTTCGCGGCAGCGGCTCTGGATGACCGTGTGACGATGATGGTCGCGCATGTTCCAGCGGGCAGCGACCACACGGGCATGGTGGTCGACCGCATCTCAGGCTGGCCGAAGATCGTGCCGGTCACCGATGGCAAGCCGGACCCGGCGGTGCTGGCGGCGTCCCGCTACATCGACAACGTCAATTTCGCGACCCGCTGCAAGGCGAAGAAGGCGGTGGTTTCCGTGGGATTCGTCGACGGCGTCTGCCCGCCGACCGGATGTTATGCCGCCTACAACGCGATCACCACGAAAGATAAGAAAATGCTTCACGGCCTCGGCATGGGCCACAGTGTCGATGACAAGCTGGGCACCGAAGCGCGCGAAGCGATCCTTGCGCACGTGAAGCGCTGATTCGACGGACGAAAGCGACCCGGTGGACGGTGAGGTGTCATCGTTGATGGCATATCTTCGTTCGCCCGGTTGATCGGCATGCGTTTTATTCCGAATCATGCATTATATTGCGGACTTGTTTGAAATGATGTGATTCATGGGGGCTTTCCATGCCGAACCAAGAAAAATGGATGCCGACCAGGATCGCGCCGACCTATCATCCTGACACCCAACCGACGGTCGCGTCCGAACAGCCGGAGCGCCGGAAAAAAGACAAGCGGAGGAGGCGATACGTTCCGCCAGCCTTCACATGGCTCAAGATCATGGCGTGGTTGAATCTTTCGATCGGCGGACTCGGGGTTTTCCAGACATTTTTCGGGGCGAACAAGCTGTCGGAAATGGAGCATCAACTGTGGCTTCTGATGGGCCTGTTCTATCTGATGTTCGTCGTGACGCCGATCGCCGTGCTGATGCGCACCAAAGCCGGATTTTACCTGGGGCTGGTGGCGACCATCCCCCTGTTTCTCGGTTTTCCGATCGGGACGATTCTGGCTGCGATCACCTACAAGGCGTTCATGGACTCGAGGGAAGCCTTCGGAGTCCGCTGATTGCCTTTCAACCGGCGGTCGCCAGGCAGCCGGGGCAGTTCTGGGCGTAGTGTCCTTCCGTGATCTCCGAGAGCGGAGGAGGGGAGGAAAGGCAGAGGGCCGGGTTGCCGATCCTGTTGCGGGCCTTGAAGGAGCAGCCCGGAGGCGGGTTCGTGAGATCCGGCGGAAGTCCGGGAATCGTGTAAAGCGGCTGACCCTTCGGCTGGTTCGCGGGAATCGATTTGAGCAGCGACCGGGTGTAGGCGTGCAGCGGATTGCGGAAGAGCTCGTCTTTCGGCGCGCTCTCCACGATGCGGCCGGCATACATCACGTTGATGTGGTCGCACATTTCCGAAACGACGGCGAGATCGTGGGTGATGAAGATCACGGAAGTGCCGAGGTCGCGTTGCCGTTCGCGGATGAGATCGAGCACCTGCTTCTGGACGGTGACGTCGAGCGCGGTGGTGGGTTCGTCGCAGATCAGCAGTTCCGGGCGGGTGATGAGAGCCATCGCGATCATCACACGCTGGCGCATGCCGCCGGAAAATTCGTGCGGATAGGATTGGATGCGGGCGGCGGCGTCGGGAATGCCGACTTCCTCGAGGGCGCGGATGGCGCGGTCCAGCGCGGGTTTGCCGTGGAGGTTCTCATGAAGCGCGAGCGGCTCGGTGAGCTGCGAGCCGACTTTCATGAACGGGTTCAGCGACGTCATCGGATCCTGGAAGATCATCGAGATGCGTTTGCCGCGGATTTTCCGGAGCTGCTCGTCGGTGGCTTTGAGAAGGTCGACGCCGTCGAACATCGCGGTGCCGGAGTGGATTTTGCCGGGAGGCTGGGGAATCAGGCCGAGCAGCGAGTAACAGGTCACGGATTTGCCCGATCCTGATTCGCCGACGATGCCGAGCGTTCTGCCTTTCTCGAGCTTGAAGGAAACATCCTCGACCGCGTGGACGATGCCGTTCCGGGTGTGGAAACGGGTGGTGAGGTTGCGGACGTCGAGAACTGGCATGCTTCTACGGAAAGAATGCGCCGCGGAAGCGCGGAGTGCAAGTCTCCGAACCCCGCTTGACCTCCCGCCCGGGGCTTTCCACACTCCGGAAATCCATGAAAGCTCTGCTGCTGACCGCGCCGTCCACCTTCGAGTTCACCGAATTTCCGGAACCGACTCCGGGGAAAAACGAAGTGCTGATCGATATCCAGGCCTGCGGCGTCTGCGGCAGCGACATCCACGGCATGGACGGCCGCAGCGGCCGCCGGATCCCGCCGATCGTGATGGGGCATGAGGCGGCGGGTGTCATTTCCCAACTCGGTGAAGGCGTCACCGGCTGGAATGTCGGCGATCGCATCACCTGGGATTCGACCGAATTCTGTGGTGAGTGTCCCGAGTGTGACGCGGGCAATTTCAACCTCTGCGTGAACCGCAAGGTGCTCGGTGTTTCCTGCGGCGACTACCGCCGTCATGGTTGTTTCGCGGAAAAGGTCGTGCTGCCGACGCGGATCCTTCATCGCATCCCGGACACTCTCAGTTTCGACAAGGCGGCGTTCGCCGAGCCGGTGGCGATCGCCTTGCACGCGGTGAATCTCGCGCCGGCGATCACCGATGAACCCGCCGTTGTCGTGGGCGCCGGTCTGATCGGTTTGCTGGTCATCCAATCGCTCAAGGCCCGCGGCTGGGCGAATGTCATCGCCGTGGATCTCGACGATTCCCGTCTGGAACTCGCGAAGAAACTCGGAGCCAGCCATGCTTTCAACGCGAAGCAGGAAAACCTCGCGGCGACGATCAAGGAACTCTGCGGTGGCGATGGCGCCGCTTCATCGTTCGAAGTCGTGGGTGCCGCCGCTCCGATCGATCTCGCGATCCGCTGCCTGCGCAAAGGAGGTACGGCGGTTCTCGTAGGAAACCTCCAGCCGAGCGTTCCGTTCCCGCTCCAGGAAGTCGTGACGCGCCAGATCTCGGTCAAAGGCTCGTGCGCCTGCGCCGGGGAGTATCCGGAGGCGATCCAACGCATCGAAGACGGATCGATCGCCGTGGAGCCGCTTCTCAGCGCGTCCGCTCCGCTTTCCGAAGGCGGCGACTGGTTCGCCCGCCTCGCGAAGAACACCGAAGGCCTGCTCAAGGTCGTTCTCAAACCCTGATCCTTTTCCTTCACCATCATGTTCGATCTTACCGGCCGCACGGCCCTTGTCACCGGAGCCAGCCGCGGGCTTGGCGAACGCTTCGCCATCACGCTCGCGAAAGCGGGAGCGGATCTCGTCGTCACCAGCCGCACGCTTTCCTCGCTGGAGAAAATCACCGCGGAAATCGAAGCGCTCGGCCGCAAATGCACGCCGATCGCACTCGATGTTTCTTCGTTCGAAAGCATCCGCGATGCGATCCAGGACGTGAAATCGAAGGTGCCGAAGCTGGACATCCTTGTGAACAATGCGGGCTGCAACGTCCGCAAACCGGCGACCGAGATCACCTGGGATGATTGGAACCTGGTGCTCGACACCAACCTCCGCGGCACGTTTTTCACCGCGCAACAGGTCGCGAAAGAGTTCATGATTCCCGCCGGATACGGCCGCATCATCAACATCGGTTCGGTGACCTGCGTGGCCGGTTATGCGGGTCTTGGTCCGTACTGCGCGAGCCGCGGCGGCAGCAAACAGCTCACGATGAGTCTCGCCGACGACTGGGGGATTCATGGCATCACCGTCAACTGCCTCGCACCGGGTTGGTTCAAAACGGCGCAGAACGCGGTGATGTATGAGAACGAGGAATGGGTGGAATATCTCAGTGACCGCATTCCGCTGAAACGCCCCGGCGCGACCGGCGACCTCGATGGTCCGGTCGTGTTCCTTGCGTCCGAGGAAAGCCGCTACATCACCGGACAGCTCCTGCTCGTCGATGGTGGCATTTCCGTCGGCGCGACACGGGCGTTGCCGAAGAAGAAGTAGGGCCGCTTTACTTGTCTGATTCGTCGATTCCGGAAATCATCAAGAAACCGGGATCGACGGCTCCACGGTCATACGACTGACGGAGGGTATCGTAGTGGTTGCGGAGGTGTTCCGATCTTTCCTGAACGATCGAAGCAAGTCTTGTGGTTTCATTCCGGAGAATTGCCGGATCCGTTTCATCGGAACCTCCGAGAGTTGTCTCAATCGTTGCGACGCGGTGGGAGATATGGGTTCCCGCGAGCTGACCTTTTTGTTTCGAGGGAATATCGTGGAAGCCGACACCGATGGTCAGTTCGTATTTCCATGGCTCTCCGGCTCGGTTGAGCGGACTGGAACTGAGATGGAAGTGTTCGGAAAACTTCGGATGGGATCTTGAGAACGTTTCGTAACGTTTCTCGAATCCAATTGTCTTCAGATGATCTTTCTGAAGGGCGGTCGTGAGTTTCTTGAGATGATTGCTCATGCGCGGACGACCAGTTTGATGCCAATCCACACGGCAAGGAATCCGATCACCACACTGGCTGCCGCATAGAGAAGCGCGGTGGGGGTATCGGATCGTCGGATGAGAAATACTCCCTCGTTCGCAAACGCGGAGAAGGTCGTGAAGCCGCCGCAAATTCCAGTGAAGAGGAGCAGACGGATGTCAGGGGAAAACGCCCCGCGTTTTTCGATGAAGCCGGCCAAAAGTCCGATGATCAGGCAGCCGATGATGTTGACGGTGAAAGTGCCGAGCGGGAATTTCAGATTCGGGAAGCGGTGCAGGATCGCGCCTCCGAGGAGATAGCGGGCGATGGAACCAAACGCACCACCGCAACCGACGAGGAGGATCTGCTTCATGATATCAAAGTGTAGCGGCGGTCTATGACCGTCGCCGTTTTTCCATCGGCTTTACGACAACCAGCGACGGTCATAGACCGCCGCTACATTTTTATTTATCGAGGATCTGCGCAAGTACATAGGGCAGGATGCCTCCGGCGCGGTAGTAGTCTTTTTCGACAGGGGTATCGATCCGGACGATGACCGGGACGTCGAACGATCTGCCGGCTGCAGGATGAACGCGGAGCGTGGCCTGCTGCATCGGTTTGAGATCGTTGTTGATGCCGATAAGATCGAAGGTCGCGTCGGCGAGATCCTTGACCTTTTCGTAGTCGTCCTTGTTGACGAAGTTGCAGGGCAGGACCCCCATCCCGACGAGGTTCGAACGATGGATCCGCTCGAAGGATTTCGTGATGACGGCTTTCACTCCGAGAAGGTTCGTGCCTTTCGCCGCCCAGTCGCGGGAAGAACCCATGCCGTAGTCTTCGGCTCCGATGATGATCGTGGGTGTCGCATCCTGCTTGTAGATTTCGGCGGCATCGTAGATGGCTTCGACGTTGTCGCCGATTCTGGTGACTCCGCCCTCGATGCCTGGAACCATGAGGTTCTTGATGCGGACGTTGGCGAAGGTGCCGCGGGTCATGACGCGGTCGTTGCCGCGGCGGGAACCGTAGGAATTGAAATCGGCGAACCCGACGCCTTTGCCGGCGAGATAACGACCGGCAGGAGAGTCCATCTTGATCGCACCGGCGGGTGAGATGTGGTCGGTCGTGACGGAATCACCGAAGATGCCGAGTGGTTTCGCGCCGTGGATTTCCTCGATGTCACGCGGAGCGGGGGAGAATCCGTCGAAGAACGGAGGCTCCTGGATATAGGTGGATTCGCGGTCCCATCCATAGACGTTGCCGGTGGACGATTTGATTTCGTTCCACTTCGGATTCTGATCGGAGAAGCCGGTGTAGAGCGCTTGGAAAACTTCCGGTTTGAGCGAGGAGGTCATCGCGGCGGTGATCTCCGCGGAGCTCGGCCAGATGTCCTTCAGGTAGACCGGCTCGCCTTTCGGGGTTTTGCCGAGCGGTTCGGTTTCCATATCGATGTCGACGGTGCCGGCGATCGCGAATGCGACGACGAGTGGAGGCGACATCAGGAAGTTGGCCCGGATCGATTGGTGGACGCGGGCCTCGAAGTTGCGGTTTCCGGAAAGGACGGAAGCGGCGATGATGTCCTCGGCTTTCACCACGCTTTCGATGCCATTGTCGAGCGGGCCGGAGTTGCCGATGCAGGTGGTGCAACCGTAGCCGACGGTCTGGAAACCGAGCTTGTCGAGTTCCGCCTGCAATCCGGTCTTGTTGAGGTAGTCGGTGACGACGCGGGATCCAGGACCGAGCGACGTTTTGACCGACGGGTTCACCTTGAGTCCGAGGGCGTTCGCTTTCCTGGCGAGGAGGCCGGCGGCGAGCATGACGCTCGGATTCGAGGTGTTCGTGCAGCTCGTGATCGCGGCGATGAGGACGGAACCGTGCGAGATCTTGTCCGTGATGCCGCCTTTGCTGTCGACATGGACGACCGCGGTTTTGGATTCGGTTTTGGCGAAACCACCGTCTTTGACCGGGGCGGCGAGGAGTTCGCGCCACTTGGATTTGAGGTGGTCGATGTCGATGCGGTCCTGAGGGCGTTTGGGTCCGGCCACGCCGGGTTTCACCGTCGAAAGATCGAGATCCACGATCTGGGTGAAATCGAGGGCGTCGCGGCTTGCGGGGATGCCCCAGAGGCCCTGGGCCTTGTAATAATTTTCGACGGTCCTGGTGAGTTCAGGAGGACGGCCGGTGCCTTCAAGGTAACCGATGGTGACTTCGTCGATGCCGAAGAAACCGATGGTCGCACCGTATTCCGGAGCCATGTTCGCGATGGTCGCGCGGTCGGGCAGACTGAGCGCGCGCGCGCCGGGTCCGTAGAACTCGACGAATTTGCCGACGACCTTGGTTTTCCGGAGGAGCTCGGTGACGACGAGCACGAGGTCGGTCGCGGTGACGCCTGTCTGGAGCGCGCCGGTGAGATGAACGCCGACGACTTCGGGGACGAGGAAAGTGACCGGCTGGCCAAGCATGCCTGCTTCCGCTTCGATGCCGCCGACACCCCAGCCGACGACGCCGAGGCCGTTGATCATGGTCGTATGGGAGTCGGTGCCGACGAGGGTGTCCGGATAGAAGACGCCGTTTTTCTCAAGCACGCACTTGGCGAGATACTCGAGGTTCACCTGATGGACGATGCCGATGCCGGGAGGAACGACCTTGAACGTGTCGAATGCCTGCTCGCCCCATTTCAGGAATTCGTAACGCTCGCGGTTGCGGTGGAATTCGAGATCGAGGTTGCGGGCGAGGGCTTCGTCGGTGCCTGAGAAATCGACCTGCACGGAGTGGTCGACGACGAGATCGACCGGCACGAGCGGTTCGATCATTTTCGCATCCTTGCCCATGCCATCGACGGCCGAGCGCATCGCGGCGAGATCGACGAGCAGCGGCACGCCGGTGAAATCCTGGAGGACGATGCGGGCGACGACGAAGGGGATTTCGTAATCACCGGGAGCGGCGGCGTGGTAGTTGGCGAGGTTTTCGATGTCCTTGTGGGAAACCTTGAGGCCGTCGTTATTGCGCAGCAGGGATTCCAGAACGATCCGGATCGAAACGGGGAGCCGGCCGAGGCGGGGGAATCCTTGTGCGGCGAGGGCGGGAAGGGAGTGGAATTTTCCTTCGCCGCCGGAGCCGGTTTGGAACGTTCGGAGAGTGTCCATAAGACTATTGATACAACAGCCGCCAAGGATTTCCAGAGACATCCCGAATAAACGAAAACGGCTCCCGAGTCCTCGCGAACCCGGAAGCCGGCATCAATCAACGGGCCGGAACCCGCGATTCGTTAGAGTGCTGCGACCAGTTGCTTCACCGGTGGGGCGAAGGTGGTGAGGTCGATGCCTTCGACGGCGACCTTGTATTCATCCAGGCTCGGAGTGCGGCCGAGGATGGCGGAAAGGACGACGACGGGTGTGGAGGAAAGGAGCGATTCTCCTTTTTTCCGGTCGGAGTCTTCGACGACGCGGCCCTGGAAGAGGCGGGTGGAGGTGGCCATGACGGTGTCGCCTTTTTCAGCCTTCTCCTGGTTGCCCATGCAGAGGTTGCAGCCCGGACGCTCCAGATACATCATGTTCTGATACTGGGTGCGGGCGGTGCCTTTCGGGTCGTTGTCGTTGAACTCGAAACCGGAATACTTCTGGAGGATGTCCCAGTCGCCTTCGGCCTTGAGTTCGTCGATGATGTTGTAGGTCGGCGCGGCGACGACCAGCGGAGCGTTGAACTCGACCTTGCCCTGGGTCTGCTCGAGGTTCCGGAGCATCTTGGAGACGATCTTGAGGTCACCCTTGTGGACCATGCAGGAGCCGACGAAACCGAGGTCGACCGTTTTACTGCCTTCGTAGTAGGAGAGTCCGCGGATGACGTCGTGGGTGTAGCGCTTGGAAACATCCTCGTTGTTGACGTCCGGGTCGGCGATCATCGGTTCGTCGATGATGTCGAGGTCCACGACCATTTCTGCCTTATACTTGGCATTGGCATCGGGAGCCAGAGGTGGCTTCGATCCTGACCGGATCTCCGTGATGCGGTTGTTCGCCTTGTCGATGAGGCCTTGCAGGACATGGGGGTCGTTGTCCATGCCCTTGTCGATCATGATCTGGATGCGGCTCTTGGCGATCTCCAGCGATTCGATGAGGGTTTCGTCCTGTGAAATACAGATGGACGCCTTGGCCTTCATCTCGGCGGTCCAGTCGGTGAAGGTGAACGCCTGGTCGGCGGGGAGGGTTCCGATGTGGACTTCGATGACGCGGCCCTGGAAGACGTTGTCGCCGAATTTTTTCAGCATCTGCGCCTGGGTCGAGTGGACGACGTCGCGGAAATCCACATGGGGTTTGAGAGTGCCCTTGAAGGTGACCTTGACGGACTCGGGGATCGGCATGGTCGCTTCGCCGGTGGCGAGGGCGAGGGCGACGGTGCCGGAGTCCGCGCCGAAGGCGATGCCCTTGGACATGCGGGTGTGGGAGTCGCCTCCGATGGTGATGTCCCAGTCGTCCACGGTGAGATCATTGAGGACCTTGTGGATGACGTCGGTCATGGCGTGATAGCCGTCCTTCGGATCGCGGGCGGTGATGAGCCCGAAGCCCTGCATGAAGGACATCAGCTTGGGGATGTTGGCCTGTGCCTTTTTGTCCCAGACGGAGGCGGTGTGGCAGCCGGACTGGTAGGCGGCATCGACCGTCGGTGAAATGACGGTGGCGGCCATGGCCTCAAGCTCCTGGGCGGTCATCAAACCGGTGGTGTCCTGGGAACCGACGATGTTGACTTTGACGCGGACGTCGGAACCGGCGTGAAGGGTCAGGCCGGGAGTGGTGCCGACGGCGTTGCGGTTGAAGATCTTTTCGACGGCGGTGAGGCCTTGTCCCTGATGGGAGACTTCCTTGGCGGGAGCGAAAACGGCAGGTGTTTCGATCCCAAGCGTTTCGGCGGCGAAGGTCTGGAGCTTCTTGCCGAAGACGATGGCGTAGGAACCACCTGCCCGGATGAATTCAAGCTTCTGCGGGGTGAAAGCGGAGGAAATGTCGGCCAGCTCCTTGCCATTGCCGTAGAGCTTTTTCTCCTTGGTGTTGATGGTGAGGAGGGTTCCTGTCTCGACCGAGTAGGCCTGTTCCAGGA
>DATLIO010000231.1:0-2406 GCA_035539355.1 Luteolibacter sp. | reverse complement strand
GGCTTGTCGTTCGCCACGGGAAATCCACCGGGCTTCAAGGGCGGATGGATCTCACCGTTGATCGAATCGCCGAAGGAAATGTCCCAGGGCTTCTGGGTCGCGAGCATCGCATTCTCGGTGACGTTCGTTTCGAACGCGCTGCTTTCGATGACCGCTCCGCGGGAAAAAACCAACGCCCAGCTCGCCGGGCTGGTCTATTCCCTGACGCCGAAACAAGCCGAGGACAGCGCCGGGCCATGGATCACCCGGCCGGCGGTTCTTGGCGCCCTCATCATCCTCGCGGTCACCGCTCTCAATCTCATCTTCTGGTAACCCTTTCCCGCCGAACCCATGAACTTCGACCTCCGTCTTCCGATCGGCATCCTGTTTTCCGTCTTCGGACTCATCCTCTCCGGCTACGGTCTCGCGACCAAAGGCAGCGACATCTACCAGAAATCGTTGGGCAAGAATATCAACCTGGAGTGGGGGATCGTCCTCCTCGTCTTCGGTTTGTTCATGTTGCTGCTAACGAAGCTCGGAAAGAAATCCTGACCTCTTCCGGCTGCGGAATGTCAGCCAAGGCATAGTTTTTGTGCTGGTCTGTGGAGTTTTTTACCGGTTTCATGGAAAGGGGTGACAGACCTCGCCTGACGATGACACTGAAACAGAAGACGCCTTTGGGATTGATTGAATACGAGCTCGATGACGATGCGCTCGTGCTGAAACAGAAGAAGGGCTCCGAGCGTCTGCAGACCCGGATCAAATTCCTGACCCTGCTGCCGGATCCGGATCACCGCGCGTCGGCGGAGCGGAAGTTCCTCTACGTCGCGATCTTCCTGGGCGTGTTGGCCTTGTTGTTCCTTTGGGTCGGCTATGGAAATCCGGACGAGGTCACCAACATCTTCTTCAAATCGCTGGCGTTCGTCACCCTCATCGCGGCGGGCATCTTCGTGTATAAGTTCAGGAAGAGCCGGTTCGACGTCCTCACTTATTTTTACCGGAACGGTGCCTACGCCTTCAATATCTGGCGCAACCTTCCCGATGAGACGGCCTACTCGGAGTTCATCGCCCGGCTCGGGGAATCCATCAGGAAAGAGCCCGAGGAAGTCCGCAACTCGGGGGCACCGAGCCTCTCGTCGGAGATCGACCGCCTGGGCGCGCTGCGCGTGAAAGGTTTTCTGACCGAAGACGAGTTTGCGCGTGCGAAGGCTTCGCTTCTCGATCAGCTTGAGCGGGGCAACCGCGTGATGGGATTCCATTCATGACGGACGGCCTTTTCCGGTCATGAAGCTTTCGGTTTACACAGGTGGGTTCGTGCAGACGAACGGGTATTTGGTGGAGACACCGGACGGCAATCTCCTCATCGATGCGCCGGACGGCGTCTCGCGCTGGCTCGCTTCGAAAGGCGTGCGGGTCGATGACGTTTTGCTGACCCATCAGCACTACGATCACGTGACCGATTGCGCCGCGTTGAAAGCCGCCGGCGCGAAGCTCCACGCGCTGGAGGATTACTCGAAGGATCTCACCCTCGAAAGCGCCGCGCGCGGATGGGGGCTGCCGATCTCGGTGATCCCCTATGAAATCGACCGCAAGTTCGACATCGATGTTCCGCTCACCATCGCGGGTCTGGAAATCCGGCTCGCGCATGTGCCGGGGCATTCGACCGACAGCGTGACGTTCCATCTTCCGGCGAAGGGCATCCTTTTTTCCGGAGACACGCTTTTCGCGGATTCGATCGGCCGGACGGATCTGCCGGGCGGCAACACGCAGCAGCTCCTGGACGGCATCCTTGGGAAACTGCTGACCCTGCCTCCGGAGACGGAAGTTTTCCCCGGCCACGGTCCCTCGACCACGATCGGCGAGGAAGCCGCAGGCAACCAATATTTGGCGTGAGCCGGCAAACGGTGGCGACCGTGACTTTGCCTGAGAAATCCGCTGGAAATCGGACGTTTCCTCTGGGATGATCCGGGTGTTGGTATATTGCCCGCGATTCATCCGTTTTCCTCATGCCAGAACCCTCCCAATCGTCCGATACGACGGTCGCGATCCCGGAGGGGCTTCGTTTGCAACTGATTGAGTTCAGGAAGCATCTGTGGCGGATCAAAGTGCTGGAAGCGGTCATCGCCGGGATGATCGGGCTGATTTTCTCGTTCCTGGTCGTCTATGTTCTGGATCGCTTCTGGCCGACCCCTGCGCTGGTCCGGCTGGGAATCCTGATCGCGGGCAGTTCGTTGTTTGCCGGCTTCGCGCCATTTTGGTTGCACCGGTGGGTGTGGCGTCACCGCAGGGAAGCGGAACTGGCGAAGCTCATCGCACGTCGTTTTCCGGGGCTGGGCGACCGGCTTCTCGGGGTGATCGAGCTCCAGCGGCAGACTGGAAACGCCGACACGCTTTCACCGAGACTCCGCGCCGCGGCGATGGAAGCAG
>DATLIO010000230.1:0-3093 GCA_035539355.1 Luteolibacter sp. | reverse complement strand
CATCCGCTGCATCCCGGTGCCGGAGGCGAAACTGCCCGCGGCGATCGAAGGCAAATCCGGCGGGAAATGCTTCCTCACCGGCCGTGACGCGACGGCTTGGGCGGTCTGGGGCCGCAGTTATTGATGTCGATGAAGACGCCGGGCCGCGAGGATGACTTGCGGGCACCGGCGGTCCGGTGAGAAAACAAAATCATGGATAATCCATACGCTTCGCCTGCTGTTCCCCCCGCTTTGCCGAAAGATGACATCGCGAGACAGATCGAGGGCATCCGCTACCCGCTGACGCTTTCGTTCAAGATCCTCGCATTGGCGAGCCAGGCGACGGTGACGGATGCGGACGGGCGGGTCGTGCTCTACACGAAGCAGAAGCTCTTCAAATTCCGCGAGCACGTCGAAATTTTCACCGACAGCTCCCGTTCGAAGCTGCTGGCGGAGATCAAGGCGAACAAAGTCATCGATTGGTCGGCGCGGTATTATTCGACCGATGCCAACGGCAAGGAAATCGGCAGCGTCGGCCGCCGGGGCTGGCAGTCGATCTGGAAGGCGCATTACGAGGCGTTCAACCCGGGCGACAACACGCCGGATTTCTCGATCCACGAGGAAAACGCCTGGGCGAAGGTGATGGACTCGTTTCTCGGGGACATCCCGATCCTCGGGATGTTCAGCGGCTACTTCTTCCATCCCCGCTACCTCGCCAGCCGGGCCGGTGGTCCTCCTGCGATGCGCCTGACGAAACAGGCGGCGTTTTTCGAAGGGCGCTTCCAGATCGAAAAACTGACGGACCTGACGCCTCGGGAGGAACTGAACCTGTTCCTTTCTTTCCTGATGCTCGTGTTGCTCGAGCGGAGGAGGGGCTGACAGGCGGGGGCGGTGTGGAAAGCGCCGCTCTTGCGTTGCGGGCGGGGCTCTGCTTAGGGTCCGCCCATGCCAGCCGCCACGTGCACGAAGTTTTTCAACATCGGGAGTCCCGACGAGCCTTTCCGGCTCCGTGACGGCTCGATGCTTCCTGGCGTGACGCTGGCCTACGAAACCCACGGCGAACTCAACGCCGCCAGGACCAACGCGATCGTGCTTTTCCACGCCCTGTCGGGTTCGCACCACGCGGCCGGGCTGACGCCGGAAATCGAAGGCGTCGGAGACCTCTGGCAGCCGGAGCTTCACGAAGGCTGGTGGGAAACCATGGTCGGTCCCGGCAAGGCGATCGACACCACGAAGTTCTTCGTCGTCTGTGCGAACTACCTTGGCGGCTGCTACGGCAGCACCGGTCCGGCATCGATCGATCCGGAAACGGGCGAGCCATGGGGTTCCCGTTTCCCATCCCTTTCCGCCGCGGATCAGGCGCAGGCCGTCGCCGAACTGTTGGACAGCCTCGGGATCGGATCGCTGCAGGCGGTCGTCGGGCCGTCGGTCGGCGGACTCGTCGCCACCACGTTCGCGACCCGTTTCGCGGACCGGGTGAAAAACGTCATCGCCATCGCATCGGGCTACAAGACGACGGTCCTCAACAAGCTGATCCTTTTCGAACAGATCCTCGCGATCGAGAACGACCCGTTTTTCAACGGCGGCGACTACTACGCCGACCAACCGCCGGCCTATGGTCTGGTGCTCGCCCGCATGATCTCGCACAAGACGTTCGTGCACCTCGATTCGATCGAGAAGCGCGCGCGGCAGGACGTCGTGCAACCGGACGACATCCTCGCCTGGTACCGCGTCCGCGACCAGTTCCAGAGCTACATGCTGCATCAGGGGAAAAAGTTCGTGAAGCGCTTCGACGCGAACACCTATCTGCGGATCATCGACATGTGGTCGCGCTATGATGCCGCGCATGAAGGTGA
The DNA here is from genome assembly GCA_035539355.1 of Luteolibacter sp. GTDB lineage: Bacteria > Verrucomicrobiota > Verrucomicrobiia > Verrucomicrobiales > Akkermansiaceae > Luteolibacter. The sequence goes on along the minus strand of DATLIO010000230.1, from coordinate 1,258 downwards.
TGCGGAAACTCCGGAGGATCTTTTCAGCCGGTCGAAGGAAGCGGGCCAGCGCTGGCTGGTGTTTTCGATCGATTCGGATTTCTGTTTCTACCCGGAAGAGCAGGCGGAACTCGTGAAGCATCTCGAGACCGCGAAGGTCGATGTGACGCACATCACCGTCCACTCCGACAAGGGACATGACTCGTTCCTTCTCGAGCCGGACCTTTACACTCCCCATCTCTCGTGGGTTCTCTCACGATAATTCATCCCCTACATCGAACCGATGAAACCGCAGCGGCACGGACAACAGAACAAGCAGGCGAGGGAAAACCGCCACGTCAAACCCCAGGAGCCGGAAAAGACCGCGCCTTCGCTGGACGAGGATGATCTGTTGGCGATCGTGCGCGATCAGAAGGAGCCGTTCATTCTCATCCTCGATTGCGTGCAGGATCCCCACAACCTCGGTGCGATCCTGCGGACGGCGGATGGTGCCGGAGTGCATGCCGTCGTGGCTCCGAAGGACAAGGCCGTGGGCATCACGGAAACCGTGCGCCGGGTTTCCGTGGGGGCGGCGGATCACGTGCCGTTCGTCCAGGTCACGAACCTCGCGCGGACGATGGAGCATCTGAAGGAAGCCGGCGTGTGGTTTGTCGGCACGTCGGACCGTGCGACCAAATCGGTTTACGAGCAGGATCTCAAAGGGCCGCTCGCGCTCGTTCTCGGTGCCGAGGACAAAGGCATGCGGCGTCTGACGGAAGAGAACTGCGATTTCCTGATCTCCATTCCGATGGCCGGCAAGGTCGAGTGTCTCAATGTCTCCGTGGCAACGGGCGTCTGCCTTTTCGAGGCGGTGCGCCAGCGCCGGGCCGTGCCGTGAACGAACCGGTGCGGGTCATTTCGGATCTGCATCTCGGCCACCGGGTTTCGAGGATCGAGAACGTCGGGCGGCTGCGTCCGCTCATCGCCGGAGCCGGCACGCTGGTTTTCAACGGCGACACGTGGCAGGAACTCGCGAAGGAGTTGAAGGAGAAATCCCGGGGCCTGCTTCAGGAGCTCGAAAAGATCTGCCGTGAAGAAGGGTGTCAGCCGGTATTTTTGCCGGGCAACCATGATCCGGGTTGGCCGGGGAAGGGTTACCTCGAACTGGCGGAGGGCAAGATCGTCATCACCCATGGCGACGCCCTGCTCCGCGATGGATCGCCGTGGAAGCGTGAGATTCTGACCGGTGCCGCGAAGGTGGAGGGGATCTGGAGCAAATACCCGGATGCGGAAACCGATG
>DATLIO010000229.1:0-1614 GCA_035539355.1 Luteolibacter sp. | reverse complement strand
GGCTTCGATCCGTTCGTTGGTCGTGCTCATTTCCGTTGGAGAAGATCATCCGCCGATCGCGAACAGCCTCTTGGCAATGCCCCCGGATCACGGCCCAGCAGGACAAATTCCGAATCGCCCCGAGCGATCGCCAGATCCTGTGTCCGGATCGCCGCGACCGAACCGAGATTCGCGAGATCGACGATTTCGAGATAACCCGGTTGTCCATGTTCGGCGGCAAGTCCCGTTTCCGGGTCGACGACCCGCACCCGCGTCCAGAACGGTCCGCGATGCGCCTCTTCGTCCGCCCATCGGTAGAACTGCGAGGACAATTCCGTCATGCTGTATTCGTTGAGGATCCGCCTTTCGGGGATCCCGAAGAATCCCGCGAGTTTGCCACGGAACTCCGCGGAGTCCAAAGTCTCGGTCAGCCCCTTGTAGCCGCCGGTTTCGAAGATCCACGAATCCGCAGGCAATTTCACCGGCTCGCCCGTTTCCATCCAGCGCAGCAATCCGATGGCCGTGGAAAATAGCTGCACCGGGGCTTGATCCGATTTCAGACCGTCGAAATCCCCGCTCTCCATCAGCCATCGCCCGTCACCCGCTCCGGCCGTTTTCCGGATCACTTCGAACATCCAGACCAACGACGATTCCGCCGCCAGGCCCGGTCCCTGAGAAAAGAACCACGGATTCGGAAACTCCGGCAGTCCGAGGTTTTTCCAACCCGCCAGGATCGAGGTTTCGTAAAGTTCCAGATCCTCGAATTCATGCCGGCCGCGGACCTCCGTCGTCGTCCCCGAAGTCAGGAAATGACGGGTCGCTTTTTCCGCCGGGAAAGCCCTCGGGAGGTGGGCCGGAAATTTGAACGCATCCGTCGGCAACGCGGGGATTCCGCGCCAGTCGGCGACATTTTCAGCGGTCACGCCCTTCGCGAGGCAATAGGCGCGGTAAGGCCCGTTCGTCCCGAATTGATGCCGAAAAACGTCGAGCGCCATCTCATGAAACCGCTCGGGCCCGCCGACTTGCCCGCCGATCCATTCCAGAAGCCGCATTTTCAATGACCCGTCAGACACCACGTGCGAATCCCTACCGCCGGTCGCGGGTATTGGAAAGTCTTCAAATGGTCACGAGCCGGCTTGACGTGGCGTGCACAACCTTCATGATTCAAATCGCTTGTTCGCGGCGCGAGCCGTGAACCAACCGAACCCCGTCCCTCGTCCGCCATGAGACACCTCCTCCTTCCAGCCTGCGCCGCCCTTGCGGCCGTCACTCTCTCTTCCTGTTACGTGGTTCCAGATCCGCCGCCACAGCATCCGGAGAAAAAGCCGGAAGCCACCTTGACCGACAAGGAGCAGCAGGAAATCGCCGCCCAGCGCGAGAAGAAGAAACAAGAGGAAGTCCTCAAACAACAAGCCGCGGATCCCGGCGCTCCTCCAAACCCGGACGCCCCACCGCCAACCCAGAAGCCGAAGCAAAGCGCCCCGACGGCGACTCCGGTTCCTGGCAAGGAAGGCTACGTTTTCAGCCCTTTCAACCAGAAGATCGTGGACGTCCGTGAAATCCCGAGTGGCACCCTGGTCGCAGACCCGACCTATCCACCTTCGGAGAAGAAGCACTTCCGCGTCCCATAAAGGG
>DATLIO010000228.1:0-1534 GCA_035539355.1 Luteolibacter sp. | reverse complement strand
TCGGCGGTGAAGAAACGGTCGACCTTGAGAGGGAATTCCGGCCCGATGACATCGACCCATTGCAGGGCGAGACCGGGGCCTTTCGCACTGGTGGCCTGGCTGTTTTTCGGAACAGGAACGCCGAGCCCGAACGGGATGAGACGGAGGCTCTGGCCCTTGTGCATGTAGACCTGGGTCTCGATGACCGCGGGGGCACCGGGTTTGGCTTCGAGCACTTTGACGAGCTTGATGCGCTGCGGATAGGCGAGCGGTTGGCCGACATAGACGCCGAACGCGAGCGGTTTGTCGGTCTGATAGGCGTAGGCGGAAATCCGGAGTGTCTGGATGCCGGAGTAGCTTGCACCTTGGAATTTCACCCGGCCGGACGAGGTGTCCGAGTTGAAGGAGACCATCGTGTTTCCGCCGTCGATCACCAGCGTGTGGCCGGGTGACTCACCGCTTTCCACGGCCATCGCGCGGACCGTTCGCTCGCTGTCGGGAGGGGTGTTCTTGAGGACCTTGTCGAGGACCTCGTCGGCGATCTTCATGTAGCCGAGCGTGGCTTCGGATGACAGCGGGACTGCGGCGGCGATCTTGTCGTAGCCATCGACGCGGCCATCGGAAGGAAGGATGTCCTCGACCTGCGGGCGGATGCCGGTGAGATCGAAAAGCGAGTTGGCGTATTCGATGCGATTCAATCGGCGGAAACCGGCGCGACCGATTTCTTTCTGACGGTCGAGAAGGACGTCGGAAAGATCGCCTTTGATCCATTTCGAGATCGTCGCGCGCTGGGCGGCGGACGGTTGTTCTTCGTCTTCCGGCGGCATTTTTCCGGACTCGATCTGTTCGAGGATGCGGAACCAATGATCGGGTTCGATCGCGGATGGTTCGGTGAATTTCAGGCCCGCCTCCGGTTTGCTGCCGCCGTGGCAATCGGTGCAGTATTTCGAGAGGATCGGTTTGAGTTTTTCAGCCGATGGCAGCGGTTGATCGGCGAAAGCAGAGGTCGCGGAAAAAGCGACGAGGAGGGGAAAGCGGAGAACGGACATTTCAGACGAGTCCTTCGATGGTTCCGTTGCCCGATCCGAACGAGTCCGTCGTCACGCCGAATTTCTGCAGCATGCTGACAAACAATTTTGCGAGCGGTGTGTTCTTGTTCCAATCGCCGCCGATGTGCGTGCCATGTTTCCAGCCTCCGCCCGCAAGAAGAACGGGAAGGTTGTTCGTGTTGTGGCTCGATGCATCGCCGAGATTCGATCCGATGAGCACCTGCGTTGAATCGAGCAAGGTCGACGAAGCATCCTTGGTGTCGCGAAGCGAAGTGAGGAAGTCTCGGTAAACCTCCATCTCACGGCTTTCGATGATCTTGAGCTGGGAGATTTTCGCCGGGTTCCGGCCATGATGGCTGAGTCCGTGGTGGTCTTCCGTAACGCCGGGGATCGGCGGGCGGAGATCCATGCCGCGGATGAACACGGAAACGACGCGTGTCGAATCGGTCTGCAGCGCGAGTTTCGCCAGATCGAGCATCACGCGCAGACGACCGACGGTGTCCGCG
>DATLIO010000227.1:0-6332 GCA_035539355.1 Luteolibacter sp. | reverse complement strand
CTTTGCGGGCAGGCTGCGGAAGTTTTCGGTGAAGCTGCGCTTTGAAGGAACGGAATTCCAGAAGAAGGTCTGGGCGGCGTTGTTGACGATCCCTTACGGCGAGACGCGGAGTTATGGACAGATCGCGGTGCAGATCGGCAGTCCGAAAGCCGTGCGGGCGGTGGGGGCGGCGAATGGTCGCAATCCGATCTCGATCATCGCGCCGTGCCACCGGGTGATCGGTGCGAGCGGAAAACTGACCGGCTTCGCAGGTGGTCTGGAGAAGAAGGCGGTGTTGCTGGGGATTGAATCGGACGATCTTTTCAAAGGGTAAAGGAGACCCTGCTTTCAACGGTTCTCGCCTGGCGGCGGGCCGGGAGGGCGGCGGTTTTTACCGGAGCTGAGTTCTGATTTTCCGATGGCGCCGTGGACCTTTCCGTCCGGTGCATCTTCGGGTGTGAAGCCGAGGATGATATCGAAGTTCGCGGTGAGTTCGCCGATGAGTGATCCGGCGAGCGGATTGAAATCGACCAGCAGGCTGCGGCGGGACTTTTCATCTCCGGCGCTTTTGAAAACTCCGTCCTTCTCGTTCTGCGGATGCCCGTTGATGAGAAGTTGTGTGGTATAGATACGTTTGCCGTTGCGGCTGACGCCGAAATGGATGTGCGGGGTGCGGCCGGGATAGGGGACGGGTTTGATGGTGCGGAAATAATAGGCTCCGCTGGCATCCGTCAGGAAACGGCCGTAGCCCTGGAAGTTGGTGTCGCGTCTGCCGTTGTTGTTGGAATCCCGGGTGTGGAGATAGACGCCGTTGTGGTCGACCTGCCAGATTTCGACGACGGCATTCCGGACCGGGGCGCCGGTGGTGGTGAGGATGCGGCCGCTGAGGTGGACGATCTCCCCGAGCGCGGGAGTGACGGAATCGTTGAGGATGATCAGGTCGTTGTCCGTATCCAGAGGGAGTTTGTCCGGATAGAACGGGCCTTCGGTGAGGCGGGGGGTGACGGCGAGTTCGGCGAAGAGTCCGGGAATCCCGAACAGCGCGGTGCCGGCGATACCGATGCTTTGGATGAAGCGCCGGCGGTCCTGACGTTCATCAAGGAGGGGGTGGATCGGAGTTGTCATAAATATAATGGAACATTGTCCGGTGAGATGAACTTTTAGGCGATCAAATAGTTGTGTTAAGAAATGTTAAGAGGCCAAGGAATCATTGCGGTTGCTTGAAATGGCAGACTAAGATCGGGGGAATGTCGGGGGATAGGTCGCATGTGATGAAGGAGCGGGGTTTCCTGCTGCTCCTGATGTTGCTGTGCGCGGTGATCACATTGCTGCAGTTCAACTGGACGGGTGCGCTCGCGAAGGCGGAGTTCGACCGGCTGGGGGAAAACCAGCGGGAAGGGGCGATGAAGTTCAGCCAGGAGTTCGACCGCGAGCTCGCGGCTTCGGTGAAAGCGCTGACGCCCCAGTCCAACGAGCTCGCCGAGAAGGCGGTGGCGAAGTCGATGATGGCGAGGGTGAAGCGGTGGCGGATGGGGGCGGCGAAGCCGATGTTCAGCAGGATCGCGGTGGCGATCCCCACGGAGCAGGAAGTGGCGCTGCATTTCATCGATCCTTCGAAAGGGACGTTGATCGCTTCGGAATGGCCGGAAGCCTGGGCGGATCTGGAGGCGGATCTGGTGATGAAACTGGAAGGTCCGGGCGGACCGTTCGGGATGGACGGGGTGGAGAACGGGATCTTTTTCGAAATTCCGGTTCATCGCCGTCCGGGGAGAACCGGACCGGGCGGGCCTGTCGCGGAAGCGGGTTGGCTGATCCTCGAGCTGGATGAGAAATTCCTGAGGGAGAGTTATTTCCCCGAACTGGTGGAGACGTTCCTGGAACCGGGGGCGAAGGGTTTCTATCAGGTCAGGATTCTGGACGGGCATGACGGAACCGTTTTCTCGACGGGAAATACCGGTGACCCGGACAGCACCGTGGAGGTGCCGTTCCATCTCCGCGGGCGCGAGGCGAAGGTGCCGGGCGGTCCGGTGTGGAAATTGGAAGTGCGGAGGAAAAGCGGCGAGTTGGAGCGGATGGTGGCTTCCTCGCGGACGCGCAACCTGGCGCTGGCATTCGCGGTGAATGGTTTGATCCTGCTGGCGGGTCTCGCGCTGGTGAGGCATTCGCGGAAGTCGCGGTTGCTTGCCGAGGCGCAGATGGCGTTCGTGGCGAATGTCTCCCACGAGCTGCGGACACCCGTCACGGTGATCATGGGCGCGGCGCACAACCTGAAACGGGGGATCGTGAAATCCCCCGAAGCGGTGGAGAGATATGCCGGAATGATCACAAGGCACGCGGAACAGCTGTCGGAAATGGTGCAGGAGGTGCTGGAATTTTCCGCGGCGAAAAAAGGCAAGACGGCCTATGTGATGGTTCCGGTCGATGTGCTGGCCATTCTCCGGGAAGCGCTGGAGGAGGCGAAACCGGAGATGGCGGATATGACGGTGGAGATCTCGTTGCCGGAGCGTTCCCCGAAAATGAAAGGGGATGCAGCGGCGTTGAAGAGGGCGTTCGGAAACCTGATCCGGAACGCCGCCAAGCACGGAGGCTCCGGCGGATGGATCGGAGTGCGGGCCGAAAGAAAAAGGCAGACGCGTTTCATGATCGGGATCAGCGACCGGGGGCCGGGCATTCCCGAGGAGGAGCAGGATTCCGTTTTCGAGCCGTTTTTCCGGGGCGAGGCGGCCCGCGAGCAGCAGATCCGTGGGAGCGGGATCGGGCTGGGTCTGGTGAAGGAGATCATCGAGGCGCACCGGGGCGAAGTTTCCGTTTGCAGCGAACCCGGCAGCGGGGCGATGTTCACCGTGGTGCTGCCAGTCGCGGCTCCATCTGCCGATGAGCGTGAAAATCCTGTTGGTTGAAGATGAGGCCGGCATCGCGGAAGTGATGGCGGACTTGCTGCGGGCCGAGGATTATGAGGTGGAGATCTGCGCGGACGGAAACCGCGGGCTGGAACGGGCGCTGGCGGATTCCTTCGACCTGCTGATCCTTGATCTGATGCTGCCGGGGAAATCCGGCTACGAAATCTGTCATTCGGTGCGCGAGGCGGGTTACGACGGCGCGATCCTGATTCTCACCGCGCGTGGGCTGATCGAGGACAAGGTGAAGGGACTGAGAACCGGCGCGGATGATTATCTGGTGAAGCCCTTCGATCCGGACGAGCTGTTGGCCCGGACGGAAGCGCTGTTGCGGCGTTCGGGGAAGGCGTCGCGGACGCCGGTTTCCAAAATACGGTTTGGAAACGTGACGGTCGATTTCGCGAACAACGAAATAGCGAAGGACGGCGTGTTGGTTTCGCTGACCGCGAAGGAATTCGAGTTGCTGCGGATCCTGGTGAACCGCCGGGGTCGGACGATCGCGCGGGAGGAGATCCTGGCGCAGGTTTGGAGGGAACAGCCATTCATCACTCCGCGGACGGTGGATGTGCACATGGCCTGGCTCCGGCAGAAATTGGAGGATCAACCCCAGACGCCGCGGTTTTTACTGACGGTCAGAGGTGAGGGTTATCGCTTCAATGCAGGATAATTTCATCAGAGCGCAGAAATATGCGTTTCTGGAATGGTCAGGCCATTATGGCTTAACTCTTTAAAAAGGGAGCGGCCCGTCCGGTGCATCTTTCTAGGAAAAACCCTTAACCTAGAGAGCGCGGCCGGGCGGGCCGTCTTGCATTCATTTACCGGAAGGTCGATTCTGATGTTTCAAACTTCCGGAAAAATATTTCCGTCATTTTTTAGGCTCGTAGCCGGGGAGCGGTTTGCCGTCTTCGCCGAGCTTGCCGGTGACCCAGAGAAGTCCCCGGGTGACGAGGTCGAGGTAACGTGGATCTTCGATGGTCTTGTTGTTGTGGCCGATGGTGGTGCCGAAGACCTTGGTTTTGTTCGGGCCATAGAGGTTGGTCCAGGCAACCACGGTGTGGTTTTTCCCGGGCTGGTCGCCGGCGTCCTGCTTGCCTTCGATGAGCGGTTTGGCATCCGGCCAGTTGATGAAATTGGCGTTCAGATCGCCTTTGGAAGCGTGGACGTTGTTGTAGAGTTCTTCGTTTTCGGTGGTCCAATCAGCCATGCCGACGGTGATCGGGTGCTTTTTGTCGACGAAAGTGAGGGAGATCGGCTTCTGCGGACCGTGGCCGGAGGATTGCATGCCGAGGAGGTTGAACCAGGTGGCGTCCGGGGAATCCGGTTTCAGCGGGCTTTGGAAGGCACCCTTGCGGTAGGAATGCATCGCGCAGTGGAGGGCGACGGCGGGGACGCCCGATTTGTGGGCGTTGAGAACGTTGTCGATGTAAGCCTGGTCCTTCACATCGGCGGCGCATTCGTCGTGGATGATCACGTCGAAGCCTTTCGACCAATCCGTTTTCTCGTAGATCGGGAACATCGGCTTGGTGCCTTTTTCGGCGGAATACTCGATCTGGACATCGACATTGGCGCGGGCGGTGATGCCGGCGCTCAGGAGAAATTGTTGCTTCGCGTAATCGTGGCAGCAGCCGCCGAGAACGAGGAGAACCTTGATAGGTTTCGGAGCTTCGGCCGCGTGGAGACCGGTGGTGAGGCCGAGCGCGAGAAGCGCGAAGAGGTGCAATTTACGGATCATATGGATTGGGGAGGCTGGCTTACGGGGAACACTCCCGCAATCTTTCTCTCAGGATAATGTGCTTCCCCGGGCAAGTGTTCCCACCCAATTTCAATTGCATGAAACTAGGTCTGATTTTCGATCTCGATGGCACCTTGGTCGACTCGCTGCCGGGGATCGCGGCATCACTGAACCACGCTCTCGAGGTTTCCGGATTTCCGGGGCATGTCCACGCCGACGTGCGGCGGTTCATCGGAAATGGATCGTGGGTTCTGGCGAAACGCGCGGCTCCGGCGGGTACACCGGACGAGGTGATCGGTGGCATCGAAGCGGCGTTCAAGGTTCACTACGACGCGACATGGAATCTGGGGACCGCGCCCTACGCCGGAGTCCCGGAGCTGCTCGTGGAGCTGCAGAAGCGCGGTCACCGGCTCGCGGTGTTGTCGAACAAGCCGCACCCTTTCACCAGGGCGATCGTGGATTCGCTGTTTCCGGGAATCACGTTCGATGTGGTGGTCGGCCAGCGCGCGGGGATTCCGCACAAGCCGGATCCGGCGGGGGCTTTCGAAGTGGTGAAGGCTTTCGGGCTCCCTCCGGAGGACTGCGTGCTCATCGGGGATTCGACGATCGATCTGGAAACGGCGCGCAACGCGGGGATCGGATCGGTCGCGGTGACCTGGGGATATCATGACCGGGCGCCGTTGGAGGCCGCTTCGCCGGACGCCTTGGTGGATGATGTCGCGTCGCTGCTCGCCGCGTTGGGGTGACCGTTGGAAATTTCCGGCTCATTCGTATTCGACGGAGACGGATGGAACGTGTTAGGAAGACACCCTTATGAAAAAGGGTCTGGGTGTTCTTCTGGTGATCATCGGCGTGGTGGTGATGATCGTTTTCTCAGCCATCGGCGCCTACAACGGGCTGGTCGGCAAACAGCAGGGCGTGGATGCGGCGTGGGCGCAGGTGCTCAACCAATACCAGCGGCGCGCTGACCTTGTTCCCAATCTCGTGAAGACCGTCGAGGGATCGGCGAACTTCGAGAAATCGACGCTTGAAAGCGTGGTCAACGCGCGGGCTTCCGTCGGCAAGGTGACGATCGATGGCAGCAAGGCTCCGGATCAGGCGGCGCTCGATGCTTTCCAGAACGCCCAGAGCCAGTTCAGCAGCGCGCTTTCGAGATTGCTGGTGGTGGCGGAGAACTATCCGGATCTGAAGGCGAGCGCGGGTTTCCGTGATCTGCAGGTGCAGCTCGAAGGAACGGAGAACCGGATCGCGGTGGAACGCGGCCGATTCAATGAGGTGGCGAAGGAGTATAACACCGCGGTGAAGAAATTTCCGGCGGTGCTGTTTGCGGGGATGTTCGGTTTTGAATCGAAGCCTTATTTCAAATCCGAAGCCGGCGCCGAGAAAGCTCCCGAAGTGAAGTTCGACTTCGGGAAATGAGAACAAGCCGTTTGTTGGCGTGGTTGTTCATCTGCGTCGCGATCTTTTCGGGGATCGCGAGCGGTGCCCCGCTGCCACCGAGCCCTGAGCCGAGATATGTGCACGACGACGCCGGGTGGCTCGGTGCGGATGCGTTTTCTTCGCTGGATCTGAAGCTGGAGTGGTTCGAGCGGGAAACCTCCTCGCAGGTGGTGGTCGCGATTTTCCCGAAACTGCCGGAGGGCGAGGAGTTGTTCGATTACAGCCAGCGGATCTTCAACGCGTGGATGCCCGGACAAAAGGGCCGGGACAACGGGGTGCTGATG
>DATLIO010000226.1:0-5891 GCA_035539355.1 Luteolibacter sp. | reverse complement strand
GTCGGGTGGATAGTCTGACGATCGCTTCGCGTTCCGCCGCAAGACTGAGAGCCCGGGGTCGCAACACCGATTGGCCCACCACTCCAAGCGCCTCGGCGGGCCCGGGATAATGCCCTCGCGTTTTCGCATGAAGCGCGGCTTTCGCCTTCCTCTGGATCAACGCCACCGAAAACGGATTGTGAACCAACCATCTTCTTTCACGTCCACGCTTCCCTTTGCCGATCCATGTCGACGCGAACGCCTCCAGATTCTCTTCAGGCACCACCGCATCAACGACGCCTTTGTGTTTCGCCGCTTTTGCGGCAAGCAGGTTGCCACCGAGAATCAACGCAAGCGCCGTCGGCAATCCGATCAATTTCGGCAATCTCGTCGAACCTCCCCATGCGGGCAGAATCCCGAGCTGTGTTTCCGGCAAACCGATCTTCGTTTTCTTCGAATCACTGGCAATCCGCCAATCGCATGCGAGCGCGAGCTCCAGTCCTCCTCCCACACAGGCTCCATGGATCGCCGCGACGGTCGGCACATCGAGGTCCTCCAGACGGTTGAATGTGTCCTGGCCCAGCGAGATCAGCTTCTCCAGCTCTTCACCCTTCGCTTTGGAAAGAACATTCAGATCCGCCCCCGCAATGAAGATCGAGGGTTTCGCGGATTTCAGAAGGACACCTTTGACCGAAGGATCGGCGGCAATGCGATCGATGATCGCCGCCAATTCTTCCAATGTCGCACCATCGAACAGATTGGCCGTTGCGCCTTCGCGATCGAAGGTGATCGTCGCGATGCCATCCCGGGTGGTGAGAATGATGTTGGGCATGACTTCAGGTTCGTTCGAGCCAGAGCGCGGCACCCTGTCCGCCCCCCACACAGAGGGTGACGAGGGCCCGCTTGCCTCCGGTTTCGTGCAGTTGGTGCAAGGCAGTCAACACGAGCCTCGCTCCCGTGGCACCGACCGGATGTCCCAGCGCGATGGAGCCGCCGCGCCGGTTGATCCGTGAAACATCGATCGCGTCGTGCTCTCCATAGTGCTTCAGCTTCTCCAATACGGCGAGCACCTGTGCGGCAAAGGCTTCATTGATCTCGATCACATCCGCATCCGACGGAGAAAATCCGGTGCGCTGTTTCGCGAGGGCGATCGCATGCACGGGGCCGAGCCCCATCCGTGCGGGATCGCATCCCGCATAGGCATATGCCAGCAATCTCCCGATCGGCTCGATGCCGATGCGTTTCGCCGCAGCCTCGCTTCCGACCAGCAACGCCACCGCTCCGTCGGTGATCTGCGAGCTGTTGCCCGCAGTGACCGACCCCGTCTGGCGGTCGAAGATCGGCTTCAGCTTCCCGAGTTTCTCGATCGTCGAATCCTCACGGATCCCGTTGTCCTCCGTGATCGCCTTCCCATTGACGAAAACGGGACTGATCTCCTTGTTCAGTGCATTTCGTGCCGCGAGCGCCTTGCGATGGGAATCAGCGGCGAAGGCATCTTGCATGGTTCTTGTGATTCCAAACTCACGCGCCAACAACTCGGCGGTGTCCCCCATGATCATGCCGCTGTAGGGATCGGTGAGTCCCGCTTGAAGACCGATCTCCGGCTTGAAATCACCCGGACGGAATGCGGCCATCGCCTTGAGTTTCGCACCGTAGCCCTTCGCCTTTCCCAGAGCAGCGAATTTCGCGGCGGTGGCGTGCGGATAGAAAAACGGAACCCGCGACATGCTCTCCGCTCCGCCTACCAGGAAAAGATCACCCATTCCCGCGGCGAGACGCTGGTGCGCGGTTGTCACCGCCTCGAATCCCGAAGCACAGTTCCGGTGCACCGTCGCAGCAGGAACATGCGGCGGAACACCCGCGCGCAAGCCGATGATCCTGGAGAGATTCGCCGAATCATACGGCTGCGCCACACAACCGAAGATCACCTCCGACAACTTCCCGGGATCGATTCCCGTCCCCGTCAGCAACGCCGAACAGGCTTCACGTCCAAGATCAACCGCCGACAGTCCGTCGAAATCCGTCCCCATCCGGATGAACGGGGTTCGGGTGCCGGCGATGATGAACAAGTCGGACATGATCGTTCAATTTTCTGCGGGCCGGTGATCGACCACTTTCCTTTCCTTCAATTCCTTGCCCACGCCCTGAAGCTTCCGTATCTCCTCCCAGTCGTGGAGAATCACACGGTTCGGCGTGAATTCCGTCGCTTCGTGGAATCGCTTCCCGATCTTCTCTTCCAGCGAACCCGCAGCGCCATTGAGCGCCACCGCGTGGACCACCACTTCGTCGCTTTCCAAGGGATCGTCGTTTCGTTTCCTCAGCTCGATCTGCCACGCTCCGAGCCCTTCGGTGTCATCGAGGATGTTTTCGAGACGATTGAAATCGACAAGAGTCCCCTTGAGTTTGCCGATATCGAGTTCCCGGACATCGGAGACCCGTGAAACCTTGCCGAGCAACCTCGGACAGGTCCGTCCGCAACAGGGACACGGTTCATAGGTGATGCCTCCTTCGATCAGGTCCCCGGTTCTGTAACGCAACACCACCGTCCCCCGGGCATCGATCGGAGTGACGACGATCTCTCCCGTAGTCCGCTCGGGCACCCGTTCACCCGTCTTGGGGTCGATCACTTCCACGAAGGCCATATCCGGATACACATGGAAACCGCTCGGCTCCGCACCATCCGGCCCCATGCATTCGGTCCACGCGATTTTCGCTTCGGTGAAACCATAGGTGGACATGATCGCCACGTCCTTCGATCCCATTTCCGCACAAAGCGCTTTCAGTTTCCGCCTCATGCCGGCCGGCACCTTCTCGCCTCCCAGGACGAGCCGTTTGATTTTCGTCCACTTCGATCCCTTGGCCGCGCCTTCCTGCAGCAGATGATAGAGAAATGTCGGCATCGCGATGATCGCATCCGGATCGATCTTATCGATCAGTTTCACATTACCTTCCGTTCCCATCGTCTTTCCTCCGCCCGACGAAAGCATGAATGTCCCGAAACCCGTTCCTGCATAGTGGGCTTGCCAGAAAGCGAGATGCGGGGCGAAAGGAAACGCGTTGATATGTCTCCATGAAGGATCGGACTTGCACAACCGCATCAACCGGACACCCCCTTCGGTCAGACGATCGATGTCGTGCTGGGAATATAGGAAAGGAACGGGTGCCGCCGAACGCCCCGTGGTGCTTGTCAGGAAAATGGGGCGCAGCTCCTTTTCCAGAAGCGCTTTCGTTCCGCCGGGTCCATGGGTGATCGCAAGTTTCAGCGTGCTCCACTGATGTTTCAGCACGGCTTCATCGGGAATGATCACAAAGTCCTTCGGAGTCACCAGATCCACCTTGGAGGTGAATGGCAGTCTGGTCAGATCATCCGTTCCCTTGATGTCTGCGGCCTCCAATCCGAGTTCGCGGAACATCTTCCCGTAATGGGCCGTGAAAGGAACGACGCGATCGCGGAGAAAGCGCCTCAGGAGGACATTCTGGCGGTGGTGGATCTCATCATGCGACGCGCTCTCCCACCATGTTGTCGCTTTGGGTTTCATGGAAATGGTTCTCGCCGATCAACGCGCGGATGGCGTCGAGATTCTCCTCGGCCACTTTGCGTCCCGCTTCGATGAATCGTTCGAAATTGGAATAGTCATGCCATGCGGCGAAGAAGTGCTGCGGCCTCAGGCAGAGATCCGCGCCTTTCACCGAGTCATGGGCGATGCGGATCTGCGCCGCCCGGATGCTTTGTTTGAAGGTATCCATCGCATTTCCCGGGGCCATCACATTGACCCGCTGGTTGATGCCGTGCATCGCCTTGCGGAAAATGGACCGGGGTGTCTCCACCCTGCGTTTGCAGGCACCCGAGTCCACATCCTCGAAAGTCGGGATCACCGATACGGCGATCACTTTGTCCACATGGGAATACTTCCTCAGCACGCCCACCGGAACCGGATCGATCACCCCGCCATCCACACAGAGACGACCGTTCAGCATCACGGGCGCAATCAATCCCGGCATCGCGCAGGAGGCATGCACCGCGTCGCTCAGCTTGCCTTTCCTCAACACCACGCGCTCGCGCGTTTCAATGTCGAGCGTCACGATGAAAAGCTCCCGTTCGAGATCCTCGAACTTCATGTCCCCGAGCGAACGTTCCAGATGCAGCTTCGCTTTCGTTCCCCGGAACAGCCCTTTCACCGGTGGCAGGATGGGATCCGCCAGCCTCCACAAAGTCCGCCGGTCCTGCATCTCCGCCGCCAACTCTCCGAGCCTTTTCCCGGAAAATCCCGCGGCCCAGAGCGCACCGACATAGGCCCCCATCGATGATCCCGCGATGGCATGGATCTCGATCCCGTTTTCCTCGAGAACCTGCAGCACCCCCACATGCGCCAGACCACGGGCTCCACCTGAAGAAAGCGCCAGTCCCAGCTTCGGATGCGAATGGTCCCGCAGCGGCCGGCCACTTCCTTCCGCCTTGGGCTCTCGTCTGAAAAATCTGACGATCGATTCGAACATGGCCTGGATTTGTTGGAAACGGCTTTCCCACCGCTTCACCTAACAAATAGTCCGCGTTCCACTTGGAATCAAATGATTCCAGGCGATTTATTTTTCCGAGGTAGCGAAGCTCGTGAGAGCTTCGGCTGGGGATATGTCATCCACCTTCCAGCGTCTTCACAAGAAAGGTGCGTCTCCCCAACCGAATCTTTCACAAGATTCGCTACGCCTATTTTCCCTCCAGCAGGCTCCTCCAATAATCGAGCCGCTCCTTGATCCGCTTCTCCATTCCCTGTTCCCCCGGAGCATAATAGCGTTTCCCCTCCGGCAGATACGCCTGCGGCACGAACGCCCCCTCGAAATCGTGGGAATAATGATAGCGCAACTCCTCCTCGCTCGTCCCTGATCCTTCGGCGAGTTTTTTCCGGGTCCTTGTCCGGAGGTGCGGCGGCACGGCCAAAGTCCGGCCATTCTCGACATCGGCCATCGCTTTCCCGAGCGCGGCATAGGCCGTGTTCGATTTCGGTGCCGTCGCCAGATAAACCGTCGCATGCGCCAGCGGGATCCTGCCTTCCGGCAGCCCCACGAATTCCAACGCGGCATGCGCGTCAAGCGCCACCCGCAAGGCCCCGGAGTCCGCCAATCCGATATCCTCCGACGCCGAAATCACCAGCCGCCGGGAAATGAACCGCGGGTCCTCCCCCGCATGCAGCATTTTCGCGAGCCAATACAACGCCGCATCCGGATCACTGCCGCGGATCGATTTGATGAACGCGCTCGCCGTATCGTAGTGCGAGTCCCCATCCGCATCGTAAACCACCGCCTTGCGCTGGATCGACTCCTCAGCCACCGCCAGATCGAGATGAACCACTCCATCCCCGCCTGCCGCGGTCGTGAGAGCCGCCAGTTCCAGCGCCGTCAGTGCTTTCCGCACGTCGCCATCGGATTTTTCCGCCAGATGCAGCAGCGCCTCTTTTTCCGCCTCGATTTTCGCCGTTCCCAAGCCTCGCTCCGGATCGGAAATGGCCCGCTCCAGCACGCCCACCACGTCCTCCACCGGAACCGGCTCCAGTTGGAAAATCTGCGACCGCGACACCAGCGGCGAATTCACATGGAAATAGGGATTGTGCGTCGTCGCGCCGATGAACCGCACCACGCCGCGCTCGATGTGCGGCAGCAGCACGTCCTGCTGCGCCTTGTTGAATCGGTGGATCTCGTCGATGAAAAGGATCGTCGTCTCGCCCCGCAGCTCCCGCCACGTCCGCGCCTGGTCGATCTTCGCCCGGATTTCCGCGACGTTCGATTCCACGCCGTTCAGCGATTCAAACCGCGATCCGGTCGTCCGCGCGATCACATTGGCCAGCGTCGTCTTCCCCGTCCCGGGCGGCCCGTAGAAAATCAACGACGTGAAACGGTCGCTCTCGATCGCCCGGGAC
>DATLIO010000225.1:0-11615 GCA_035539355.1 Luteolibacter sp. | reverse complement strand
GATGGCTTCTTCGAGAAATCGGTGAAGCCTTTCGTGTTCTGGATGATCGAGCACGCGCGCTCGAAGCCCATGCCGGTGTCGATGTGTTTCGCGGGAAGCTCGCGGAACGAGCCGTCGGCTTCGGCGTTGTATTGGATGAAGTCGAGGTTCCAGATCTCGTTGCAGAGATCGGAATCATTGTTCACGAGATTGCGGCCGGTGACAGGATTGGCTTCCGGAGTGAGGTCCACGTGAAGCTCCGAGCAAGGGCCGCAAGGACCGGTTTCGCCCATCATCCAGAAGTTGTCCTTCACATTCCCGTGGACGATCTGCACGGCGGGATCGCAGCCCTTCGATTTGAAAAGCTCGGCCCAGATATCGTAGGCTTCCTGATCGAACGATCCCGGATCGCCTTCCTTCGGCGCGTAGACGGATGCGTAAAGACGGTGGGCAGGCAGACCCCAGCGCTCGACGACGAGCTCCCATGCCCAGGCGATGGCTTCCTTTTTGAAATAGTTTCCGAACGACCAGTTCCCGAGCATTTCGAAGAACGTGTGGTGGTAGGTGTCGTAGCCGACATCCTCGAGGTCGTTGTGTTTTCCGCCGGCGCGGATGCACTTCTGGGTGTCGGCCGCGCGTGGCGGATCGTAGGGAGCCTTCTCGACGCCGAGGAAATACGGCACGAACGGGTTCATCCCCGCGTTGGTGAAAAGCAGGCCGGGCGACTGCGGCAGCAACGAGGCCGACGGCACGATCGTGTGCTGCTTTTCACGGAAGAAATCGAGGAAGGACTGGCGGATCTCAGCGGAGGTCATGGGAAGGGCCGGGGAAGATGGGAAAATCCCCCGCCCGAGTAAAGCCCGGGAAAATGTCCGAAAACCCGGTAGGGCGTGCTCGCCGAGCGCGCCGTGGCCATCGGCTCACATCGCCCGTCGACTTCCGACGAAATCTTCGGCGCGATGGGCCATCACGCCCTGCCCTTTCAGGAGGTCATCACCCGCCGCAGGGCCGCCATTTCCTCGTCCACCGACGCCGCGTCCGGTTTCGCCAAAGTGTCCGCCACAGCCTCACGGAGCAGCTCGCCGAAGCGTTTCCGCAACCGGTGGAGCGCGACCCGCAACGCTTCCGCGCTCAGGCCCAGCGCCGCGGCCACCTGCTCCTGTGACGTTTTCGTTCCGGCCGGACTCAGCAACGGCCGCATCACGGCGAACGCCTTGCCTTTCCCCGCAGCCTCCTGTTCCTCCGCCAATCTTTGCAGCGCGGATTCCAGAACCGCCATCGCGCAGCGGCGGTCGAATTCATCCTCCGGGGAAATCCCGTTCTCCTCCGCCTGGAAACCTTTCTCGGCCTCCATCGCATCCATCGAAAAAATCTCGCGATCGCCCCCGCGTTTCAGTGCGGCTGATTTCCGCCACTCGCCTCGTTGCCAACGCTGCAACGCACCCAGCAGGAACGAGCGCATTTTCCCCGCCTCCGCATCCGCCTTCGCGAAACCGTCCTCATCCAGCAGCGAAACGAAAAATCCCTGCGCCGCATCCTGCGCATCCGCCGCGCCCATTCCCCGCCGCCGCAGGAACGCATACACCGGCATCCAGTAGAGCCCGCAAAGCTCGCCGAGCGCCTTTTCCCGCACCTTCGGCTGGCCGCGCACACCGGCGACGAGACTCCACCGGGTGTTCGGAAATGGCACGTCGCTCCGCAGATCCATGCGGCCATTCAACCCCGCTCCGACCCGCCGTTCAACCCACCCGGAAAAAAATTTCACAAACCGTGTAACGCCCGCCAACGGACCGCCAGAGAACGGAGCGAACCACCAAACAACCTCATGAAAATCATCGCACTCCTCTTCACCGCCGTCGCCCTCGTTTCCTGCGCCAGTGATTCCGGCCACCACACCAGCCATCGTCCCGACGTGATCGGCCGCACCCCGGTCCCCGACGACGAAATGATCGATCCCGACTGGATTCCCGGCACACCCGCCACTCCGCGCGCTCCCGGCTCCCGTTTCGCCGATCCCGGCATCGCCCGCATTTTCCCGGCCGACCGCTCGTCCTTCCGCGACTCCGGAGCTCCGGCCCGCCACTCGGATCCGATCATCACCCGCCTCGGCCCACCGGACCGCTTCACCGTTCCCGGTACGATCCCAAGCCTCGGCGAACCACCCCGCGAACGCACTCCGGGCAGCCACTTCACCAATCCCCGTCTTGGCCGCAGCCTCGACCTCGGCCGTTCCGTCATGCCTTCCCCCGTTCGCATCTCGCCTCCGGGATCGATCATTCCTTCGACTCCATCGCCCCGCCCTTCGGACTCGACGCTCAGCACCGTCCGCCGCACTCCGGCACTTCGTCTCGACCGCAGCGCGCTTTCCCGTTAATCAATCTAACATCCAATTTCCCGATCCCATGAAAACGCTCCTTTCTTTCCTTCTCGGCCTCACCGCGATCGCGTCAGCCGTTCCCACCACCGACGCTCCGAACTCCAAGGACTACCCCGGCATCCCGCGCTACGAAGGCTCGAAGATCGTCACCCAGTCCGAGCAGAAATTCGGCGAATTCCTTCTCCAGATCGGCGGACTCAGCGCCCCGCCGTCCACCGATCCCAAGGAAGTCCGCAAAGTCGAAGGCGCGCTTCATCGCACGACCTACCTCCTCGCGAACACCCCCGAAGAACGCCGCACGACCACCGAAGTCTTCAAAAACTACGAACAGGCGCTCAAGGACGCCGGCTTCACCAACCTCTGGACCGGCGAACAAGCGACCATCCGCAACGGCCCGCCTTCGTCGTCGTATTTCCCGGAAGCCGATAAAAAAGAACTCATCACCGGCATCAAGGAGCGCCGCTATCTCGCCGCGGAAAAAGGCGGTCTCTACGCCGCCGTTTTCGTCGCCGAGCGCCAGTGGGAACACACGTTCCGCAAGGCCGATCCATCGAACCCGTTCAAAGCCGACATCAAGATCCCGGCCGGAACGATCGTGGTGCAGGTCGATTTCATCAACACCCAGCCGATGGAGGACAAGATGGTCGTCGTGAAAGCCGCCGAGATGGAAAACAAGATCTCCGACACCGGACGCATCGCCCTCTACGGCATCCACTTCGATTTCAACAAAGCCGATCTGAAATCCGAGTCCGAACCGACCATCGCCGAAATCGTGAAGCTGCTCAAAGACAGCCCTTCATTGAAACTTCTCGTCGTCGGCCACACAGACAACGTCGGCACCTTCGAGTTCAACCAGGATCTTTCGCAACGCCGCGCCGCCGCCGTCGTGAAGGAACTCACCACCAAACACGGCATCGCCACCGTCCGGCTCACTCCTCACGGCGCATCGTTCATCTCGCCCGTCGCCACCAACAAGAGCGACGAAGGCAAAGCGCTCAACCGCCGCGTCGAGCTCGTCGAACAATGATCCTCTTCCACTGATCACTGTTCACTGAACACTTGGCACTCATCCCCATGAAACCCGAAGATTCCATCCTCAGCGGACTCGATCCCGCCGGACTCTTCGATCTCGGAAGCGCCGGCACCGACCCCGGCGCTTCCTCTTTCTGGGAACCTCCCACCCCCGCGTATCTCGCGACGCTTTTCCCCAAGTGGGAGATCCTCAGACTCCTCGGCCGCGGCGGCATGGGCGCGGTGTATCACGCGAGACAACCCGACCTCGACCGCGACATCGCGATCAAACTCCTGCCGATCGAAACCAGCGCCGACGAAGCTTTCGTCCAACGTTTCCAGCGCGAAGCCAGGACGCTCGCGAAACTCCGTCATCCGAACATCGTCGCTCTCCACGAATTCGGCACGACTCCCGCCGGTCATCCGTTCTTCGCGATGGAGTATGTCGATGGCACCACGCTCGCGGAAAAGATCGGCACGCTCACCGTTCCCGAAGCGCTCGAAATCATCCGCCAGGCTTGCGACGCGCTCACGCACGCCCATTCGCTCGGCATCGTCCACCGCGACATCAAGCCGTCGAACATCCTCATCGACACCACCGGCCACATCAAGATCGCCGATTTCGGACTCGCGAAATGGGATCAGCCGCAAGGCCCCGCGATGACCCTTTCGCGCACCGGCAATTTCATGGGCACCGCCGAATACGCCGCGCCCGAACAAGTGAAGGACGCCGCCCACGCCGATCACCGCGCCGACATCTATTCACTCGGAGTGCTCTTCTACGAAATGCTCACCGGCGAACGCCCGCGCGGCATCTTCCGCCCGCCTTCGGCGAAATCCGGCAGCGACCCACGGCTCGATCCCGTCGTCCTCCGCGCCCTTCATGAAAATCCCGGCGAACGTTACCAAGCGGCTTCGGATCTCCGTGAGGAAATCGCCAGACTCCATCGCCGGACGCATCTGCTCCCGTGGCTCACCGGAGCGCTCGCACTGCTCCTGATCGCCGCCCTCGCAGTTCTTCTGCTCCGCAAAGATCCGGCACCGGTCCAAACCACCGCGCCTGCTCCGATTTCTCCACCTGCGGAACTTCCCGCACCCGAGCCGATCAAGCCGCAACCGACACCCATCCCTCCCGAACCCGCAAAGCCCATCGTCACGGAGGAAAAGAAACCGGCTCCTGTTCCCGCTCCAACCCCGACTCCGGAACCACCACCCGCTCCGGTCGTCCGTCCGAAAGTTTTCTCGCTCACCAACGTCGACCCCAAATTCTATCCGCCTGCTCCCTATCTGGATCGTCCGTGGAAATCGTTCGCTCTCACTGCGACCGGCGGCGCGATCCTCACCACTGATCAAAAGCTCCTGCTCTGGGACGCCGAAGAACCCGCCCGAGAAATCGAAGCTCACGAACCGATCGCTCAGCTCGCTTCGACTCCTTCCCATATCATCACTCTCAGCGAAACCGGTTCCGTTCACGTCCTGACCAAAGGTGGTCCCACTCTTCTCATCGGCCCCACTGCTCTCTTATTGGGAAATTCCTCCGAAGAAAAAACGATTCCCGCCGTAGTCAGCCCGCCGACCTTCGATCGAAAATTACGGCTCAACCACTTCCGGGTCCCACCGACCATGCTCACGCACGGCCCGGAAATACCGCCCAATATCATTTCACTGAGCATGTCCGCGAATGGCATCACCTACCTCCTCGGAAAGGACGGAGAACTCTATCGAAACAAGGAAGAAAACACCGAAGCCATCCGGAAAAACATTGCTGCCATCGCTGCGGGAAAAGACCACCTCGCCATCCTCGCCAAAGACGGAACCGTTGAAATTCTCGACGGCCCCCCACCTCCATCCGATCTCGGAAAAGTCCTGCACATCACCGCCGGCGACGGTTTCACACTCGCCGTCCAACCCGACGGACGCGGAGTCCTGTTCTTCACCGATCCCACCAGGAAGCCACTCCGTTACCGCCTCGCCTCCGGCACGGCTCCGGTCACGGCCAGCCCGTCCGGCCTTTTCATCTCAAGGTAGGGCGCGATGGCCCATCGCGCCGAAGAATCCCGAAACCACGGCGGCATAGGGCCATGCCGCCCTACCTTTGATTCATCATGGAAATTTTCACCTTCATCTCGTTTGCCGTCTGCCTTCTCGCCATTCCGGTGATCATCGGCATCGCGATCTTCTTCATCGTCCGCCGCGGCATGCAGATGAAAAACCTCGCCCACCACGGTGTGCCGGCCACAGGCAAAATCCTGCTCATCAAGCAACTCGCCGGCGCCAACCGCAGCCCTCAGTCACGCAGCTGGCGTCTCCGCTACAGCTACACCGTCGAAGGCCGCACTTTCGAAAACGGCATCAACCCCGGCGCGGAGGAACGCCAGCTCGAAGTCGGCGGACCGATCGAGATTGTGTATCTCCCGACCGATCCGAAAATTTCAGCAACGCTCGGCATGGTGAATCTCTCCCGCCAAGCCCTCAAGCTGCCGCCGCTCCTCTGATCAAGGAGCTTTCGTTTCGGCCGGTTTCGGCAACGGGGCCACCAGCATCGCACGGAATTGCTCGCTCCAATCCTTCGAGTTCTGGTGCGCCAGGTTTTTCTCGATGTGATTGATCATGCGCAGCGCGGCACCCGCCTGATCGCCCGCTTTGAAAAGATCCAGTTCCATCTGCCACTGCAGGGTTGGCATCGTCTCGGAATAGAAACGGTCGAGTTCGGGCGGGCGGCTGTTTTCGAGCATGCCGATCCGTCCGTCCTCACGCTTTCCGCCGCCTTTCTGCGCGCCACCCCAATGCTCGACCATGATCGATTCCTGCTGGATGCGGCGGAGCCAATTCTCGCGCAGCTTGTCGATGCCTTTCGGATTGCGGTATTGCGGCAGGATCACCTGTTCGTAGATCTGGCTCACATCGATCGGACTGAGCGGCCACTTGTCCAGCTTCAGGTTGCCGATTTCATAAGCCTTCGCGAAAACGGTGGCCGTCACGCCCTGTTTGAGGAGGGCCTGCTGGTCCTTGAGTTTCTCGATGTCCCGCAGAACGTTGTCCATCGCCCCCTGCGCGGCCACGGCCATCTTTTCCCTGTCCGCCCGTTCCGAAGCGGCCTGCAGCGTGAGGGAAAGCCAGTTCAACTGGTGCCGCAGCGCGAGCTTGAAGGAATCCTTGGAAAGTTTCTCGTCCTCCTTGCGCTTCCATTCGCGGAATTCGCTCTCCTTTTTCTTCTGGTCGATGAAATCCACTTTTTCCACGCACTGGAGATAAAGCGCCAGTGCCGCGTCATCGGATCCGATGGCAGCCTGGTAAGCTCCGACACCGGCACGGAACCGGGCGTCCAGCCGTTCCGTCGCCTGGGCTTTCAAGCTATCGAGCCTTTCGATCAACGCCTCGCGGTCGGCGTCGGAAAGCGGATCTGCGGACGCGACTCCACATCCGAGTGCAAGTGCGATGACAATTGGGTTTAAACGCATACCGCGAGTCATCGCAGATCCATAAATGCTGGCAAGCAGGAAGAATCGGCCCGGCGGCTGGGAAAATGCGGTTTTCCGCACTTGGAAAATTTCCCCGTTCGGCCATCTTGCCGGCGTTCCCACCCACCCCGAATGAACGCCGGATTCCGCCGCCTTCTGGCCCTCGTGGCCGTTTTTGCCATCGCCTTCATCGCCGTTTCCGCCCTGCGGATCTGGCGTTCCGGCGGCGATTTCCGCTCGCTCGTGCCCTGGTTTTCAAAGTCTTCCGGCACATTCCGTCCCGAAACCTTCACCCTTCCGGAAAAAGCCCCGCTTGAAATCGGCGACGTCGAACTGCTCGGCCGGCTCAACGACGAATACGCCCGGCTCACCCGTGCGGTCGTCCCTTCCGTCGTCAGCATCAACACCGAAGGCCTTCGCACCGAACGCCTTCTCGACATCTACGGCCGCACCCGCATCCGCCGCTACCCGACCCAGGGCCAGGGCTCCGGAGTGATCGTTTCCAAGGAAGGCCACATCGTCACCAACCACCACGTCATCGCCGGCCAACAGAAAATCCAGGTCACGCTGCACGGTGGAAAATCCTACTCCGCCACGCTGATCGGTGAGGACAACCTGCTCGACATCGCCGTTCTGAAAATCCAGTCGGACGAAACCTTCACCCCGCTGAAGCTCGGTGATTCCTCGACCGCGCAGGTCGGACAGCTCGTTTTCGCCGTCGGTAATCCCTTCGGCCTCGGCGAAACTATCACCCAGGGCATCATCTCCGCGAAAGAGCGGTCCATTTCCGACAACCAGCCCGATCTCATCCAGACGGACGCCGCCATCAACCCCGGCAATTCCGGCGGCCCCCTCGTCAATCTCCGCGGCGAAATCATCGGCATCAACGTCGCCATCTACTCACAGGACCGGGAAAACCCCGGCTTCCAGGGCGTCGGGTTCTCGATCCCGGCGAACGACGTCAAGGACGCCCTCGTCCAGATCCTCGAACGCGGCCGGCCGGTCCGCGGATTCCTCGGCGTGGCGATGCACGATCTCGACGCGTCCGTCCGTGCGTCGCTCAACTATTCCGGCGAGCAGGGCGTCGCCGTCGGCCGCGTGACGTCGGACTCCCCCGCCCAAGCCGCCGGACTGCAGGCAAAGGACATCATCCTCAATTTCAACTCGCAGCCGATCCGCAGTGCTTCGCAGCTCGTGTCCCTCGTCCAGCGCTCCCGCATCGGCGATAAAATTTCCCTCAAGATCTGGCGGGATGGAACCGTGATCGACATCCAGGCGACCATCGCCGAAGCACCCGCCACCCCGGTCAGCTCGAACACCGAAAAACAACAGGCACCCGCCGAGCCCGGCGTCGCGCTGGACACCATCGGCATCAAAATCCGCGACCTCACCGCACCCGAGGCCAT
The DNA here is from genome assembly GCA_035539355.1 of Luteolibacter sp. GTDB lineage: Bacteria > Verrucomicrobiota > Verrucomicrobiia > Verrucomicrobiales > Akkermansiaceae > Luteolibacter. Next base: position 3,381 of record DATLIO010000225.1, on the reverse strand, counting down.
CCGTGGATATCAGGGGATCGTGGTCACCCATGTGAAACCTGATTCGGCGGCGGACCGGAAAATGCTTCCCAACGACCTGATTCTCGCCGTCAACCATACCCGCGTCTCGCAGGCCAATGAACTGCTCAACCAGCTATCCTCCGCTTCCCGTCCTGAAACCACCACTTTCCACATCCTGCGCGCCGGCAACAGCCTGCAGGTCGAGATTCCGCCATCCGGCAAATAACACCGCCGGCCGGCACCGCTTTTTCCCCGTCCGTTGAAAACAACGGCGATTTCCCACGTTCTAACAGCCCGCCGGATTTCCGAGCACGCATCATGAATCGCTCAAAGCTTCCTTATTTCTTCCTCGCACTCGCCGCAGTCCTCGCGCTCGCCGCGCTCGTCCTCCTTTTCGTCCGCCCTGGCACCCAGCAGCAGGTCGTCCAGCCCGCACCCGCGCCCGTTGAAGAAAAACCCGCTCCGCCGCCGGTCGTTCCTCCCGCCGTCCCCAACCTCGGCGAAATGCCAGCTCCGGAAACACCCGAACAAGTCCTCCAGAACCTCGGCGTCGGCGCCAACGAAACGAACCCCGCCGATCTCGTCGCACGGATCGCCAAAGCCATCGAAGCCGGCGACCTCGCCACCGCCGCGAAACTCATCGGCAAGGACGCTCTCGATCCCGCCACACTGGAACGCCTGAAAAGCCTCGCGTCCGCCCAGACCCTCAAACTCCGCAAACCCGGCGGCGTCCGCGAAGTCGGCGAACTCGAAATCGGAAACCTCGCCCGCTGGTCGCTCGAACTCGACGGCCCCGAAGCCGGCCGCGACCGCATTTTCCTCGATCTCCGGAAAAAGCAGGACAAATGGTCCGTCGAACGGGTCACCCTCCCGCCCGCACCGAATGAGCCGATCCCCAAGGCCATCATCGCGGATTCCCTCGGCACCGCCGACGCGTTTCTCCTGGCCGTGCTGAAACAGGATTTCGAATTCGCCCGCGCTTTCGTCGATCCGGCGACGGTCTCCGACGCCAAGATCGCCGGTCTTTGCATCCTCTTCGAAGAAGGCGGCTACAAGCTCCGTGAATCCAAACCGCTCCGCGCCCTGTTCCAGCGGAAAGACACCGTCGGCTACCTCGCCAACGTCGAAACCTCCGACGCCGCCCAGACCGCCCAATTCTCCCTCAATCTCCGCCAACCTCCCGCCCCTTCCAACTGGCTCGTTTCCGAAATCAATCTGGATGAGCTGCTTGCCGACTACGCGAAACGCGTCGCAGGCGGCGACGTCTATTATTCACCACTCGTCAAAAATCCCCAGGGCGGGGACACCCTCGCGCTCTATTTCGAGTTCGATGAAGACGAGATCAATCCGCGCACCCGCCGCCAGCTCGAGATCGTCACCCTCATCCTCAAATCCGATCCGGGCAAAAAGATCACCCTTTCCGGCCACACTGACTCGCTGGGGACGGATCAATACAACCAGAGCCTCTCGGTCCGCCGTGCCGCGGTGGTGAAACAATACCTCCAGCAGTCCGGAGTCTCCGAAAGCCAGATCATCACCGTCGCCAAAGGCGCCAGCCAACCCCGTCGGCCCAATGTCACCGAAAGCGGCGAGGATGCCCCCGACGGCCGCCGGGCGAACCGACGCACCGAAATCTACCTCGATTTCTGACAGACTTCGATGGGCCCTAACAGAATTGCGGGGCGTCGAAACCATCACCGGTGTCATTTCCCGCGGCATTCCGGCGGCCTGCCTTGCGGGCCGCTTTCCTCAGAGCCCGCTGCTCCTTGAATTCCTTCAACCGGCCCAGCAGGTCACGGCCCTGCGAATGCGCTTCGCGCAGTTCGCCGGTCACGCTTGCAATACCGACCGCTGAGATCTCTTCATAAAAAACCGGTTCATTCCCCGGCTCGATGACCGCCCCGTCCCTCCGGCGGCCGCCTCCGAAAGGCAGTCCATGACACGCCACCACCTCCCGGTAGAACATGCGGATGGCTTCATCCGGGACGATGCCCTGGCCCATCAACCACTTCTCCGCCGACGATTTGGTTTCCTCGTCGATCACCGCTTGAACAAGAATCATGTGCGACATGCAGTCAAACATACGGTTATCCCGCCATGAGTTCAAGTTAGTATTTACTTAATAAGTATTTCGTAAATACTCACACTTACAATTCCCTGATCCCCACACCTGATCTTCAGGTCTTGGACGATTCGGCCGGGAATTTATTAGAACAAGATTCGCATTTTTTCAGGCGATCACGCTGACCCACCCCTCTGCCATTGGAACCACGAAACGCCCGGGTTTGCCGGACATAAGCGAATTGGCCGATCCCTCCATCACAAATGGGGATGACCCGAAACAAATACGGCAACACGCCGCTCATCACGAAGCGGGGGAAAACCGGCTCAAACCCGCGTCAAGGCGCGGTCGGAACGGTCGCGAGTCCCTTCTGGGAATTGCCGACCGCAGCGGAAATCGTTTCCGTCAGGGGAGCCTCACCGGAAGAGAGTGAGACGGAGCCTTTTCCCAACGAGGGATAGCGGCTGGCGGGGACCTTGCTTACGAACGTCAGGCCCAGCCACACGGCGAGCAGGAAAGATGCGGCACAAACGAAATTGCGGGTGGTCATCAATTCGGAACGGCGAGCGATTCCCTTCGCCACGCGGTTCTTCACAATTTCCCGTTCCTTTGCAAACCAAAAACTTAACGCCCCTGCAATTCCCGGCTCAAATCGGTATTGTCCTCCCCACCGGCTGCCGTTAGCGTCCCCTTCCCGGCGGCGGCTGCCATCCCGGGACAGATCTCTCGAACTTTCCTCGCATTCTCAGCAAATGGGCATCTTCAAAAAACCTCCTCTTCGTGGAAACGACCGCCGTGACGACATGCCGGACGGTCTTTGGATCAAATGTCCCGATTGCGGCGCGATGATCCACACCATCGAGCTGAAGCAGAACCTCCACGTCTGCACCCATTGCAACCACCACTTCCTCCTCGATTCCCGCGATCGCATCAACCTGCTCGCCGACCCCGAATCCTTCGAGGAAACCGAAGTCGGTCTCATTTCCGCCAACCCGCTCGGCTTCACCGGCTATCAGGACAAAACCGCCGGACTCCGTGAGAAAACCGGACTCGATGACGCCGTCGTCACCGGCCGCCTCACCATCGCCGGACAGCCCGCGATGATCGCCGTCATGGACTTCAAGTTCTTCGCCGGCTCCATGGGTTCCGTCGTCGGTGAAAAGATCACCCGCGCCGTCGAGACCGCCATCAAGGAAAAGCGCGGCGTCATCATCATCTCCGCTTCCTCCGGCGCACGCATGCAGGAAGGCATGCTTTCGCTCATGCAGATGGCCAAGACCTGCGGCGCGCTCGCCCGTCTTTCCGAAGCCCATCTTCCC
>DATLIO010000224.1:0-2039 GCA_035539355.1 Luteolibacter sp. | reverse complement strand
GGCGAGCCCGGTGAACGCGTAGGGTTCGGAGAAATCAATCGATTTCCGGCGTTCGTCGGTGGCGGTCATCGAGGAGATGACGAGATCGATCGAGCCGGATTTCAGCGCCGGGATGAGACCGGAGAATTTCATCGGCACGATTTCAACGGGGCGTCCGAGATCGGCGGCGAGGGCCTCCGCGAGTTTGACGGAAATGCCGTCGGGTTTGCCTTCGGGAGTCTGCGTCTCGAACGGCGGATAGTTCGGTTCCATGCCGACGCGCAGAGCCGTGCTGGCGGGCTTGCGGCAGGAAAAGAGAAGGAACGGGATGAGAAGAAGGAGGAAACGCATGACGGGAAGAGGTTACTTTCGATCCTTGGCACGCTGGAAACGTGAGCGACGTGCGGATTCCTCGGGATCCGGTGGAAGGTCCGGAGTTGCGGGAGTGATGGGTTCGGGAGTTCCAGGTTGAGCAACGGCTTTGACCGGCTTGGCGGGTTTCACTTTCGGCGTGCTTGGAACGGTGGCGCGCTGTGGAAGCGCGAGCTGCGGGAGTTTCCAGCCGGTGCGGGTCAACAGGGCTTCGGCGATGATGAGTATGACGAGCGCGATGCCGATCGGCAGGCGGAAAGTGGTTTCGGCGATGAACGGCGGGCGCAGCCAGGCTTTCGAGAGGTCGACGAGTTCACGGCCACCGGTCTGGGCGGAGATGGAACGCAGCTCGGTGAGGCGGATGGGATCGAATGACCACTCGACGGACGAGCCGACATTGATGGGGCCGAAAGCCAGCGCGTGTTCGCCGACCTGGACGGCTCCGCGCACGACACTGCCTTCATCGAGATCGCGGGTGAGTGAGAACTGCCCGGGGGCGATGCGACGCCATGGGAGATCGAATGGAGGCGCTCCGCTGTCATCCTGCAGCCGGACCTTCGGGGGCAGCGCGGTGAGTTTCGATCCCCATGCGGCTTCGTCGTAAAGCAGATCGATGGTGAGGCGCGTGCCGTCGACGCGGTGGCGGATGGCGATGCCCGGCGGCGTGCTTTCACCCATGATGAAGCGGCCGAGGGTCTGGATGAAATCGCCGTATCCCGGCCATGATCGCACGGACTCCGAGTGTTCACCTCCCAGCGGGAACGAAACCGCGGCGGTGCGTCCGAGGCCCCGGCGCGCATGGGCGACGAGTGGTCCGAGATATTCATCCGTCGCGGCGAGCGAAACCGTCGCATCCGGCCTCGGATAGGAGAGATTGTAGCCATCAACCTGCGCCGGCCATTGCAGCGGCTTCGGTGAAATTTCCGACCAACGGCCGGTGGGCTTCGTGCCGACGGGATCGGTGAGGAACGCGGAACGTGCGATGGTCACCGTTTCCTGCGCGAAGATCTTGGGAATGTCGACGGGGCGGTCCGAGAAGAAGATGCGGCCGTTGCCGAGCTTGGCGACGTCCTCGATGAACTTCGCATCGGGATCCGCGTTGGTGCCGAGGCCGATGACCGAAATGGTGCAACCACCCTTGGTCATTTCATTGATGAGGTTTCTGTAATCGCCGGGTTCCTCGGAATCGCTGGCGTCGGAAAAGAGGATGACGTGGCGGGTGCCGGCGGTGGATTCCCGCAAGGCTTCCCATGCGGCTTTGAGGCCGGTGTAGACGTAGATGCCACCACCGCTGGATTTGATGCGGCGGATGTCCTGCGTGATCTTCGGCTTGTTGTTGCCGACCTTCTGGAGTTTGACGAACGTGTTCGGCTCGCTGTCGACCGCGAACACGGTGACCTGATCCATCGGTCCCAGAAGATCGACGGCGTTCACCGCACCGCTGTTGGCGAGGTCCATCTTCGTCGTCTTCGGATCGACATTCACCGACATGGAACCGGAACGATCGAGAACGATGGCGAGGGCGACGGAAAGTTTGCGGTGCTCGTTTTTCAACTCCATCGAAACCGGCAGCAGCGGATCGATGGGGGATTCGAAGTAGCCGCCGGAGCCGAAGGAGCGTTTGCCTCCGGCCATGAGAAAGCCGCCGCCTTGTTCGCGGACGAAGAAGTCGAGCGACTTCATGAAAT
>DATLIO010000223.1:0-5849 GCA_035539355.1 Luteolibacter sp. | reverse complement strand
GATTTCGAAGCCTTCGCCGGTTTCTCAAGATGGAATTCGGTGAAATCCGGAAACTCCTCCGGCACACCGGGGAGGCCGCTGTTGATGGAAAGTCCGCGGGCGGAAAGGCCATACGGTGCGTTCGCGGGTATGGCGCGGAGGTAGCTGGCACCGAGGAAAACCAGGAACTCGTCCATGTATTCCGGCGAGTTCAGGTGGGTGCGCGCGCGCCAACCGGCAGATCCGGGAGGGGACGGAATGTTTTTCGGAATCGTCTGCTTTCCGTAGTCGAAAAGCGAGCGGTCGAAATCGAGATGGCGGGATTTCCCGTCCTTCACTTCGTAGAGGGAGACGGTCTTCTTGGCGGTCCATCCGGGGTGGAAGAAGTCGATCGAGAACGGTTCGTCCTTACCCCACCAGAGGCCGGACTCCATCTTGAAGCGGATGTCGCGGTGCTGGTCGTAGGTGAGCTTTTTCCAGAAGTCGTCGAGGTTGTCCTTTGCCGGCTCATACGGCTTGGCCGCGAGATCGCGTGCTTTTTTCCGCAGGGTCTCGAAGGTGGATTCCTGGGCGGACAGGGAGAGGGGGACGATGGAAAGGGAAGCGGTGAGGGCGACGGCTCTGGCGAAGGTGGTCATGGGAAAAGTTGCACTTCAATTTGGCCGCTGCCGGCGGGCATGGCAAGGAATTGACGATGAAAGGTCGGGGCCTATTCAGCTTTCCGTTATTTCCCGATGTAGAGCTCGGTGGTGTATTCAAAGTCGACGAATCCCCCGGATGCATGGAGACCGAAGATGCGCCGCAGCTCCCCCAACATTTCCTGATGGCGCGGATGATCCGGTCCCGGGGCGTAGGACGACGAAAGCAGCCGGCCTTCAAGTGCCGGGTAGTCAAAGGTCTGGGAGTTCCTGAAACGGTCGATTGAATACGGGCCGCGGAAGAAGCGATGCAGCGATTCCGAGCCGATGTTCTCGTGGCGGGTCTCGGAGTAGTCGGTGCCGAACTCGAGAAGCAGCGCTTCGTAGTCGCGGAGAAACGGCGTCGAATCCAGCAGCCGCACGTTCCAGAGAAGCGCGACGTGACCGCCGGGTTTGAGGATCCGATCGAACTCGGCACGGGTTTCCGGGGTGTCGAACCAGTGGAATGCCTGGGCGGCGAGGATCAGATCGACGGAATGATCCGGCAACGTGGTTGCCTGGGCGGAGCCGTCGACGCTGCGGAAACCGGCATATCCGGCCAGCAGTCTTTCGGCGGCGGCGCGCATTCCGGCGTTCGGTTCCACGCCGGTGACCGGATAGCCGGCTTTCAAGAGCATTTCCGCGGAAATGCCGGTGCCGGATCCGATGTCGGCGACGGACGCAGCCGGGGTGAGCCCGGCTTTCCCGACCAGGGTGTCCACGATTTCCGGAGGATAGCCCGGACGATGGCGGATGTAGTTTTCGACCCTGTCGGAAAAGCGTTCCTGAGGCGACTTCATGCGCCGCCAATCAACTCCATCAGCCGCAGGATTTCACGTCCGAAAGTGAGACGCCGAGTTCTGCGGCATACTCCGGCTGGAGTTTCGAGTGGGTTTTCCAGAGAAGCGGTGGCGTCTCGCCCTTGAGCCGGGCCTCGAGCAGGTTGAGATGGAGGTGCCATCCGGTGCCGACGCTGGCTGCGGTCCCGGGATCGGCGAGCCTGCGGTGGGTGAGCGTGAGCCGGACCTGGTCGCCGATGGGTTCCAATTCGAAGAAGACCTCGGAGTTCGGTCCGGGTTCTTCGCCTTCGTTCCAGATATAGCTGAGGAGGCGTGGTGGTTCGTAACCGGTGATCCGGGTCTTCATTTTATGCCCGTTCTCATGCATGTCGGCATACTTTTCAGGAACCACGTCCTCGCTTGTGGTGAGGTTGGAATGCTTGAATTCGAGTTCGAGATTCCCACCGACAAAGCGATCCATTTCACCGCCGGCGAACCATTTGGCCCGCTTGTCGGCTTCAGTGAGGTAGGCCCAGACGAGTTCGATGGGGCCTGGGAGATTGCGGACGAAGACGACTTCGCCTTTGGCGACGAATTTGCCGTAGTTGGAGGACAGATCGGATTTCATGGTTTCTTTTTGTTTCGCTTGGTTTCTTTGATGAGTTCCCGCTCCAGTGCGTCGAGTCTCTGCGACCAGAAGGAACGCGTTTGTTCCAGCCAGTCGCCGATCTCATCGAGCCCGGCGGGGTTGAGGGAGTGGATGCGTTGTTGGCCCTGCGCGCGTACGGAGGTGAGCCCGGCTTCGCGGAGGACCTTGAGATGCTGGGAGATGGCCGGAGCGCTCATCTCAAACTCGGAGACGATCTCTCCGGCGGAACGATCCTTTTCGGCCAGCATCTCGACGATGCGGCGGCGGGTGGGATCGGAAAGCGCGTTGAGTGCATCTGACATGCCATACAATTAATGAATTGCTTAATTAAGTCAACTCTAAATTAATGGTCCATGCCCGGATTGCATGGGCAGACGGACAAGATGGCATTGGGCGGCGGCCGGAAAACCGGTTAGAAGGTGAGACATACGGAAGCCGCAACGGTTTTCCCTGAATCGATCATCACCATGAAAACCAACGCATCACTCGCCGGAAAATCCGCCCTCGTCACCGGAGCCTCGCGGGGCATCGGAGCCTCCATCGCCAAGCGCCTCGCCGCGGAAGGTGCGGCGGTTGCGATCACCTACAGCAGTTCGCCGGACAAAGCGGACAATGTGGTCAAGGAAATCGAAGCGGCGGGAGGAAAGGCGATCGCCGTGAAAGCGGATGCCGGTGACTCCGATGCCGTGCGCGCTGCGGTGGCCAAAACCGTCGAGGCTTTCGGCGGCATCGACATTCTCGTGAACAACGCGGGTGTCGCGGAAATGGCGCCGATCGAGGACTTCACCATCGAGAACTTCGACAAGCTCGTCGCGGTGAACATCCGCGGTCTGTTTGTCGCCACGCAGGAAGCGGCCCGCCACATGAAGGAAGGCGGCCGGATCATCCACATCGGCAGCACCAACGCGGAGCGGATGACATTCCAGGGTGGATCGGTCTATGCGATGACGAAGGGTGCGGTCGCGAGTTTCACCAAGGGTCTCGCCCGCGATCTCGGACCGAAAGGAATCACGGTGAACAACGTGCAGCCGGGGCCGGTCGATACGGACATGAATCCCGCCGACGGTCCTTTCGCCGAGACGTTGAAATCACTTCTCGCGATCCAACGATACGGAAAGGGCGATGAAATCGCGGGATTCGTGGCCTATCTCGCCAGTCCTGAAGCCGGTTTCATCACCGGAGCCAATCTTCTGATCGACGGCGGTTACGCGGCCTGACTTGCCGTCGATGAACCGGGTGGGGCGGGGGTTGGCTGGTCTTCCGGAAGAAGCTCGGCCAGTTCCCGGCTGATGCCGATGTCTTCGATGAGGATGCGGATTCTTTCGGCGTGACCGATTTCCCTCACCTCCGGCTCACGATCCGCGAAAAGCGTGACGGCTTTGCCAAAGGAGACGCCGGTCACCACGTCTCCGCGGTTGATGCGGGCGGTGAGCTGGTAGTTGAACGGACTCCAGCCACGGGTTGCTTCGTAGATGGCGGCATACTGTTCGTGGGTGGCGCCGAAAGTCCCGAGGCGGCAATCGAATCCATCCGGCTGATGAAGCGGACGCCAGTTGACGACAACGCTGTCGCCGGCCGGGTGATGGAGATTCACGCGGGAGGCGGGACCTCCTGCGGGGAACGTGCCCGAGCCGGCCAGAGGGAGTGGCTCATCGTGGAGGATGGATGAATCCACCAGCACCGAATGGCCGCCGAAATTGACGCGGACGGTGCCATGGTTGGGCGGGATGTTCGGGGCTGCCATCATGGTGGAGATTCCCCGTTCGGCGTGGAATCCGAGCGAAGTGAGAAGGGCATGGAGCGCGTTGGCTCCGGCCCAGCAGGTGCCCCCGGCCCCCGTGGCCAGCCATGATTGGAAGAAATCACCGGCGGTGGTGCCGGGAAGTGGTCCCTGCGAACCCGTGCGGAGATGAACCAGTTTGAGAATGTTGTCGAACGGCACACTCCGGCACCAGCGGTGATACAGCTGGGCAAGACCTTCCGGTGTCGCATCAGGCCGTTGCCGGAGGCCGAGACGCAGAAGGATGTTTTCGAGGAGATCCGGGGAAAGTGGCGGGTTCATGATTCGGATTCTGCCCGAAGTGTTTTCCAGATGCCATGGGCCGGAAGTTCCGGTCGATCAGGATCAGGGCTGACTCTCAAGGGCGTCTGCCACCTCCGCGTAGGCGGGTTGTTTTTCGCGGATTCGTGAAATCAGGGCGGACTTCAACGACGGTGGGATTTTCTCAAACGCCTTTCGGGATCGTTCGCGCAATCTGGTTGCCATGAAAGGGGGACCATTGAATTCATGAGGCTGCTTGATCACCAATGAAGTCCACATCCTCGCAACGGTTTCCGGATCCGGTTCCTGCCAGAGGGCGATGACATGTCTGGCGGCATGATAGCGATTCGATCCCGGGCCTGTGAAATCCCCGCCCCATGAATTGGCTCCCTTTCCGTCGGGAACCTCGGGGCCATCGCTCGCCAAAGCGATGATCTCGGGAGACAGCTCGCGGAAATCCATGGCGAGTGAGGCCTCGAACAAATCATTCATCATGCCGGGGCTTTTGACCAAGCGCTGCTTCAATAGATCGAGGAGCTCCTTGCGATAACGCTCAGGATTTCTCTCCTGGATGAAACACAAGGTCTCCATCAGGCTGTGGAATTCACCCCACCCGCTGGCCTTGTCCGCGTTGTCGAGCAGGACTTTCCAGTGGCGCTCCGGATCGGGAAGATTCCGGATTGCGATATAGGCCAATCCGACGATGGATATGGTGTTGTCCCTGCGTGGTTCGTTGATTTCGCGGATGAGCAGTTCTTCGAAGGCGAGCCGTTGCTTTTCGTCCAGTGGTATTTTTGCAAGGAACTCAATGGCCGGTCCGCGCGTGTCCCAACTCTGCTTGCCTGGCTTGTCTTCGAGAATCCCAAGAAGGGCAACGATCCTTTCCTTGGCTTCGGCGGGATCGTGTTCCAGTTCAAACCGCGTCAGTTCAATCGTGAGCGCTTTCTGATCGTCTTCGGAGAGCGTTCGTTTGAGTTTGTCCGCTGCCTTGGGATTCGCTGCAACGAGAGTGTTGAAAATCAACGAGCGTTCCGGGGTTTCCGCATCCTTGAATCGTGCGATCATGAGTTCGGAATAGACCTGGGGATGATGGATCTGCAGTTGTTGCAATGCCCAGATGCCGCCTTCGTCCTGTTTCTCCGTCATCAGGGACAATTTCCCGGAATCGTGAACCGCATCAATCTGCTCGAGGGCCAGACGCAAAGGCTCACGAATGACAAAGGGAAGATCGTAGCGGAACTCGTCCTCGAGGGCTTGCCGCTCTTCCCGCTTCTTCTGCTCATTACGGTCCTTGGGTTTGCCGGAGAGATCGATGTCAGGCCGCTCTCCCCGCATGAACCTGTCCCATTCCGCTTTCTCCAGTTCCCTCCACTTTGCTTCCCGATCGGTGACCGGTGGTATCGCTTTCGCCAACCGCTCCATGCTGAACCTCGTTTTATCGAGACCCAATTCCCCTGCACTGGAAATCACCTGCTCCAAGGCTGCGGCAGGCCACGGATCGGCCTGATGCTTTTCCAAAGCGATGTTCACCGTCAGTGAATATTCATCCCGAGCATCGCTGTCCGCACGGGGCGTGATCCGCTCCTTCATCGGAGTTACAAAATTTCGGTAGTCGGATCCGCGATCCGGCCAACGTTTCCCAAGTCGGTCGGGAACAACCTCTTCGAGGAAATAATGAAGCAGGTTCACCGTCGCCTCGTCGTGGAATGGGCCTTCCCATGAAT
>DATLIO010000222.1:0-2583 GCA_035539355.1 Luteolibacter sp. | reverse complement strand
CGTCTCGGCGCTGCAGTTCATCCGGCAGAATGCGTCCCGGAGCATCAACGTCCGGGACGTGGTGGCCGCGACCAGGATTTCCCGTCGCTCGCTGGAAGGGCGTTTCAACAATCTGATCGGCCGGACGCTCCACGACGAGATCTGGCAGGCGCATTTCGATCTGGCTTCCCGGCTTCTTGCTTCGGGAGACCAGCCCTTGCAGGAAGTCGCGTCCCGTTCGGGTTTCCGGTCGGCCAGCGCGCTGGTGAATCTTTTCCGGCAGCGCTACGGGATCACGCCGAAGGAATATCGGATCGCGAACCGGATCTGAGCGGCAGGGCTGGAAATTGCTCTTGGCGGTGAAGTCGCGAAAGCATAAGACGGCGCCGCCATGACCCGTAGCTCCATCGAAGGCGCCATCTACATTTTCCTTGTCGCCCTGATCTTCACCTTCCTCTTCACCGTTTACAAGGTGTTCGCCATGATCGGCTGGGTGTAAGGCTATTGCGCCCAATCCACGCTGACCTCCACGATGCCGCCATTGCGGTCGTCGTATTTGAGATGTCCGTGCTTCAGGGCGTATTCGTGGACGGATTTCGTCACTTTCACGTCGAAAGCACAGTATTCGGCGATTTTCCGGAGCGGGGCGTAATCCCCGCTCTTTTTGTGTTCCTGCCACCATTTGAGGGCGTCGAGGCCGTCAGCGGATTTGCCGGTGCCAAGTGAAGCCGAGGCGACGGAATCCAGCTTGAGCCGGAAGCCGACCTTCGATTCGAGGTCGACCATCATGTCCAGATTGATCGTTTGCTCCGCGAGGGTGTGGAAAATGTAGGGCTGGAGGACGGGATAGTCGAAATAGAGGTGGTTCCAGCCGACAACCAGGTCGGCGCGGACGAGTTCCTCGCCCAGCTTGTCCATTTCGCTCTCCGGATAGATTTCGTAGGTGCCCCGGGCGGTGCTGTAGGTCACGGCGACGGAGACGCCCATTTTGGATTTGTTGGCGAATCCGCCGACGTCATTGCCGCTGCGCTGCGTTTCCAGATCGAAATAGACGATGTTTTTTCCGGCCACGCGAAGGTGGTACCGGCAGGAAGCCGCGGCGGCAAGCAAGGAGCGTGACGGATGGCCGGGATGTGCTTCAATTCCACCAACGGATGGACGATGCGCGTGCGGACAAATGGTTGTGGGCGACGAGGTTTTTCAAAACCCGATCGCAGGCGGCGAAGGAGTGCGATCTCGGAAAACTGAAGCGGGGGGAGCATCCGCTGAAGCCGGCGACGTCATTGCGGGCCGGCGATGTGATCACGATTCCATTTCCGGAAGGCCCCGGGCATCGGACGATCCGTGTGACGGGACTGATCGAGAAGCGCGTGGGCGCTCCATTGGCGCAGGCCTGCTATGAAGACCTGACGCCTCCGGAGATCTACGAAGCGAACAAACTCGCGCTCCAGCAGAAGCGCGACGCGGGCGGGCGGCCCACGAAGCGCGATCGGCGGGAAATCGGACGGATCCGCGGATTCTGGGATTAGGAGCCTTTTTTCGTCTCGGCCATCGGTGTGGCGGCGACAGGATCGCCGTCACGGAGCAGGGCGTTCGGGCTGAGGATGATCTCGCCCTGGGCGCTGACTCCGGAAAGCACTTCGATTTTCGGCCCGAGGGTGCGGCCGGGGCGGACGGGCTGGAATTTCACCTTTCCGTTTTCGACGAGCGCGATGTTGGGAATGCCGTCGCGGGTGGCGATGGCATTGGACGGGACCATCAGCACGGAGGAAAGCGTCTGGGCTTTCACCCGGGCGATGCCGGAAAGTCCGGCTGGCAGCTTGAAATCGCCGTTCGGCATCAGGACCTCGATGCGCATCGTGCCGGAAGTGGAATCGATGAGTCCGCTGGCGCGGCTGACTTTTCCGGTGAACGCCTGGCCGGGAAGGTCGACGAAGCTGACCGCGGCGTCATCGCCCGCCTTGATCTGCAACGCGGTGGCCGGCGGGACATGGAGCACCATGCGCAGCTCGTTGAGACGCGCAATCTGGAAAAGCCATGAATCGGCCGATGAGGAATCACCGTTGACGTGATCGCCCTTGTCGATGCGGCGTGCGGTGATGGTGCCTTGGAAAGGAGCACGGATGGTCAGGAAACGCTGGGTTTCCTCGAGTCCTCCGAGTTCGGCTTCCGCAGCGAGCAGATCGGCTTCCGCGGTGCGGGTCGTGGACCGGCGCTCATCGAGGGTTTCCTTCGAGAACGCGTTGCTGGCGGCAAGGCCTTCGCCACGGGTGAGCAGGACGGCCGCGAGTTCCTTGCGCGCTTTCATCTGCTCGACCTTGGCCTTCGCGGCGTCGATCTGATGCTGGATTTCAGGAGCGTCGATGACCGCGAGGATATCGCCCGGTTTCACGCGGTCGCCGATGTCGACACGGCATTCGGCGATGGTTCCGGTGCCACGGGAAAACAACGTGGCTTCCTGGGCGGGAGCCGTACGTCCGGTGGCCTGCAATGTGGCGTCCGAGGGAGCCGGAACAGGCAGCGTCGTTTTGACTTTCATCACATCATCCGCGTGGAGCGGAGCCGCGAGGAAGAGTCCGAGAAGCGCGGTTTTAGGAAAGTTCG
>DATLIO010000221.1:0-4378 GCA_035539355.1 Luteolibacter sp. | reverse complement strand
GGGCATCACCGATGGCATGCTGCGTTCGCACGGAAGGGATCTGCCGACGGTGATTTCCGAAGTGCATGGCTTCCTCGGTGGTGACGTGATGTTCGCGCACAATGCGAGCTTCGACCGGCGTTTCATGAACACCGCGGCGCTAAGAACCGGCTTGGCGGGGGATTTCCCGTTGCAGTGTTCGATCCCGGTTTTCAAGCGACGGCTGCCGGGTCGGAAGGGTTACGGTCTGCCGGTGCTGGCGCAGGCTTTGGGCGTCCGGGGCGGAGGGGAGCACCGGGCTCTGGGAGATTGCCGGGTGCTGGTGGAGTGCCTCAAGCGGGCGCACCGTTGAAACGAAAAAGGGCGGACCGGAGTCCGCCCTTCATGGAGATGGATCGGATCAGAGCGTCTTGAGATAAGCGATGCTCTGCTTGATGCTGGCGAGCGCGTCGGGCGATTGGTCCTGCTCGACGTGGCAGTGTTTGACGCCCGCTTTTTCAGCGGCGACGAGGATCGGCTCGGTCTTGATGATGCCGTTGCCGAGTTCCTTGAACGCGTCCGGAGCGACCTTGCCGTATTCGGGGGTCTTGATGCCGTCCTTGAGGTCCTTGAGGTGGAGCATCTCGACGCGGCCGGCGAGTTTCTTGATGAGATCGGTCGGCTCGATGCCGCCGAGTTTCACCCAGAAGAGATCGAGCTCGAATTTCATGTCGGCCGAGAACTCCTCGATGAAGATGTCGAAGCCCGACTTGCCGCCTTCGAACGGCTGGAACTCGAAGTTGTGGTTGTGGTAGCAGAGCTGGATGCCCGCTTCCTTGGCCTTGGCGGCGGCCTTGTTGAAGTTGGCGGCGCAGCGCTTGTAGTCGTCGAGCGTCTTGCGGTCGCCGTCGGCGAGGTAGGGGATGGTGAGGTGGGAAAGACCGAGGCCTTTGGCTTTCTCGACGATCTTCAGGAAGTCGGAGAAACCTTCGTCCTTCGGTTTGACGACGGAGTCCCATTGGAAGTGGGTGGAGTTGATTTTCAGACCGAGGTCCTTCGAGCCTTTGATGAGCGCGTCGGCGTCCGGGAAGCCGAAGGGCTCGACCTGCTTGTAACCGGCGTCGGCGACGGCCTTGAGGGTGGCGGCGGTGTCGGCCTTCAGCTCGTTGCGGAGCGTGTAGAGCTGGATGCCGATGTTGTCGCGGTAGGCGGATCCGCCTTCCAGCGCGAAGAGCCTTTCGGTTTGCAGGGCGAGGGTGGCGGCGAGGCCGGTGTAAATGAAGTTGCGGCGGTTCATCGGGAAAACGTTGCGCGCGTTCCCCGGCGGACGCAAGCGATCTGCAAAGGAAAAGCGCGGGGGATTTCTCCGCCCGCGCCTGGGGTTCATCCTTTGGAATCCGGATCAATCGTCGTGATCCAGTCCGGCGAAACCGTCGAGCGACTTCGGAACGTTGACCCGGTCGATCGAGTGGAAGACGCCGTTGTTGGCGATCACGTCGGCGCTGGCGATCTTCGATTCGTCGACTTCGACTTTGTCCCCCTCGACGTCGATTTTGAGTTTGTCACCGCTGAGCGTGGTGAGATCGCCGTCCTTCAGACTGGAGGAAATCAACTGTCCTGGAACGACGTGGTACGTCAGCAGGGTGCGGAGCTTTTCCTTGTTCTCCGGAAGCAGCAGCTTGTCGAGCGCGCCTTTCGGGAGTTTCGAGAAGGCTTCGTCCGTCGGGGCGAAGATCGTGAACGGACCTTTGCCGCTGAGCGTGCCGTCGAGTTCGGCGGCCTTCACCGCTTTCGCGAGGATGGAGAAGGTGACGCCGTCATGGATCACGGAAGCAAGTGATCCCGGAGCCGGAACGGATTTCTGTTCCTTCGTGACGGTCGTGGTTTCAACGACCGTTTCTTTCTTCGTCTCCTGGGCCAGCGCTGCGGGTGTGACCGCGGCAAGCGAGAGCAGCAGGGCGAATCGTTTGATATCTTGGATTTTCATCGGTTCGATTGGTTGTTCTGTGCCGCGCGGCGCGGTGACCGCGGACACCATTCCTTTCGCACCGAATGTGCCAATCGACTCCGGGACGTTTGCGAACCTTGGAAAGCCAGAGGGTTATGCCTTCCATTGCCTCACCAACCGGCAGGGAAAGAGCAGGCCCTATGATGCAGATTGCGCTGATGCAGGGCTAAAACGAATTCACGTTGGTGAACTCGACTTGCGGCAAGGGCGGGAGCGGCTGTGTTTCAATCCAACCGAGTTCCTGGAAGAAGCGCTGCGCGTGGATGAGGTAGCTCTGGAAGTGCGGATCGTTTTTCGAGCGTTCGAAAAGTTTGTGCTCCTTGCCGGCATAGGTGAAGAGCTCGACGCGGACGCCTTCCTTTTTCATGCGCTCGACAAAGGCGGAGTTGCTCTTCGGCGGTGAAACCGGATCGAGGTTTCCGACGAGGATGATCGATGGTGGGAATGTCTTGTCGGCGAGCGTGGCGGGTGAGAACGACTTCAGATCGATGCCGGCTTTCTTGCAGGAGTTGATGCCGCCGCTCCATCCGTTGATGAGATCGAACGCGGGATACAGCATCACCAGCGCGTCCGCTTTCGGTGAGACGGACTTGTCGTCCTTGGGATCGTCGTAGCCTTCGATCGTGTTCAGCGCGGCAACGAGATGACCACCGGCGGATCCACCGCCCGCGGCGATGCGATTGGGATCGACGCCGAAATCCGCGGCGTGCGAACGGAAGAAGCGCATCGCGGACTTCGCGTCGGCGAGGCAATCACCGGGTGTTTTCGCGATCGAGAATTTGCCTTTCTTGCCATCGCCGAGAAGGCGGTAGCGGATCGTGGCGACAACCATGCCGCGTTTCGCAAGGGTGACACCTTCGAAGGCATGGACCGATGGATCACCGCCGACCCAACCGCCGCCGTGGATGTAAAGGATGGCCGGACGAAGTTTTCCGTCCGCGGGTTCCTTGGGGAGGAAGACGTGCATCTCGAGGTCGACGCCATCGACGGTTTTATAGACGAGGACTTTGGAAGCCTGGGCGAGCGCCAGTTGCGGGGTGTCGGGAAGATCGGCGAAAGGCGATGTGACGACGGGGGGTGCCTGCTGCTTCTGCTTTCCCGCGAGCTCGGGTTTCAACGCTTCGAAAAACTTCGTCGCCATCTTTTCCGCACCGGAGGCGTTCGGATGCACCATGTCCGCGACGGTGTCCGTTTTCCAATCGAAGCCGGTTTCCTGGTCGACGACGATCACATCGAGTTTCTTGCCGAGCTCGCCGATCTGTTGGTTGAGGTCCGGGATGTATTCGTATTTCGGAAGCTTGCCGCTGGGGATGACCTTCGCGAGCAGCACGGTGACCTTCGGATTGTCCTTCCGTGCGAGGGCGATCATGTCTTCGGCGGCCTTGAGGATGCCGGGAACCGGCTTCTGTTCGACCGAATGATTGTGACCGGAGTGGATGATCACGATGTCGGTCGGAAACTCCGCGTGGAATTTCTGATATTCGGCGCAGACCTGTTCGATACTACGTCCGCCGTAGCCGCCGTGCGCGAGGCCATCCTTGTCTTTCTTCGGTCCGACGAAGGTGACATCGTAGCCGCCTTTGTTGAGTTTCTCGGCGAGAGGCCCGCGATAGACTTTGAAAGAAGAGCCCCCTTCGGTGATCGAGTCTCCGAGACAAAGGATGCGGGTCTGCGCGGAAGCCTGGGAAACGAAGACGGCGAGGACGAGGGCGAGCAGGGATTTCATGAAGTCAGTTTTCGATGCGGAGCTGGAAGAAGCGTTGGCCGTTCGCGAACGGATTGGAAGCTCGCACGGGCAGGCTGATCTTACGCCAGTCACCCTGGGTTTCATACAGTTCCGGGACGGCCAGCTGGGGCGTGAGCTGCCAGTTGGTCATGTCACCGGATTCCCAGACCTTCATCTTCATGCCGTTCGCATCCTGATGGCGGAGGAACGAAAGGTAGAGTTTTCCGTCCTGCGAAAGAAGCGATGGCTTGGAGTTGCCGCTGAAGAAATCGACGAGGTTGGTGGCGCCATTGCCATCAGGATCGGCGTCGGGGCCCGAGATGTTCGCGTTGGAAAGCTGGGTGCTGTTGAACCGGGCGAAGCGCCAGGCATCGAATGGCGGATCGATGATCGTGGCGGTCGCGGAAGAAAGTGTTCCGATGTCGTAAGCGGAGTTCGAGGCGATGGTGACGGTGAGTGTTTTGGCTCCGAGCGGCTGAGCACCCTTCAAAGCGAGCCACGGGATTTCCGTCTCGCGGGCGTTCGCGGGGATGACTACGGACGTAGGGATGGCAGGTGAAACCGTGGAAGCTCCCGCCGAACCACCGACGGTCAATTGGAGTGTGAGCGGATTGGTGGTTTCTCCGTTGCGGGTGACGACGAAGCCGCCGCCGGTGGCCGCGCCGCGCACGACGGATGGCACGAAG
>DATLIO010000220.1:0-2589 GCA_035539355.1 Luteolibacter sp. | reverse complement strand
TCAGCGTTTTCTCCTATCTAACAGTAGCGGTATTCGTTTGCCCCGGCACACGATCCGCTTTAGAAAACGCACGCACTAAAAACCCATCAGCAGCCACTCCAACCACCACTGCATGATCTCCAAACTCCTTTCGATCTCCCTCATCGCACTTTCAGCGACCCTTCTCTCCAACTGCTCGAGCTCCGGCCCGCAGGTTCTCGCCAAATCGGACATCCGCTCCGGATCATCGGCTTCCCGCTCCGGCATCTTCTCCTTCGGCCAGTCATCCGTTTCCTTCCCGGTTTCCGCCCCTTCCGCCAAAGTCCTGGCCCAGGCTGCTTCCAAGCCGAAAGACCGGCACAAGATGCCCGTCTACGCTTTCAGCGACCGCAACCGCGTCGTCCGCACCACCGCCTACACCTGCAGCGAGGACGATCACATCGTCTACGGCAGCAACAACGCCACCGGCACCCAGCTCCGTTATTCGGATCGTGTGCGCAGCGCCGCGGCCGACTGGTCCTTCTACCCTGTGGGAACCGTCTTCAAAATCGCCGGACTGCCTTACACCTACGTGGTCGATGACTACGGCTCCGCACTCACCGGAACCGGCACCATCGACATCTACAAGCCCACCAAGGACGTCATGAATGCCTGGGGCCGCCGGAATGTTGAAATCACCGTCCTCCAATGGGGTTCATTCACCCGCAGCGCGGAAATCCTTTCCCAGCGCACCAAGTATTCCCATTGCAGCCAGATGCTGGCGAACATCGTCCGCCAGCGCCCGGATCTCGGCTCGGTCGTGAAACGCTGAAGCGTCTCTCAGAAAATATCTCCCAAAGCGAACGGCGGTCATCTGACCGCCGTTTCCATTTCAAGGTTTGAGTCTTTCGTGGAGGGTCGAAAGCGTGTCGTTGCCGAGCACCTGCCTCGCACTTTGCTTCCAGCCTGCGGGTGGCTCGGGAAGATTCACCCAGCTCCGGCATCCGCCGTATTTCGGTTCGTAGGCAAATTCCCAGGGCTCCGCGAGTTCGCGGACGCAAACGAGCGCCACATGGATGCTGCCCGAAGCCATTCCCTTCCCTTCCCAATCGAAGCGATCGCGGACGGTCTTTTCCGAGTAGATGTGGAAAGGCTCAAGCTCCTCCACTTTCGCCCAGTCGGTCAGCGTGACGGCCCAAAGCGCCTCCGCATGATGGGTGATCCGGATGATATCACCCGGTTTCCACTCGGGAGCCACGTTGACATCCCCTTCACGGACGTGATCGCCGATCGCGTGAAAGCGTGTCGGGAACAGAAAGAAGAGGTCGTGCGCGAAAGAAAATCCGGCGCGGCCTTCATGAATGCCGCCCTTGCGCAGGAGAATCGATTGACGGCCGCTGGCGAGCGCGTCGCAAACGACCTGCCATTCCTTGAAGCCGATGTTTTCAGCAGCCATATCGCCGTGGGATAGGAATCAGCCGAGATCCTCCGCGGTGACCGAGGTTTGCTCACGGGCACCCAGAATCCGGGCCTGGCGGATCACTTGTTCCGCCGCCGCATCGAAGCGGAAGCTGTGGCAATTCGGGCAAAGGGCCGCTCCCGCGCCGACAATGGAATCGCAGCCCTCGCACACCTTGTAGGCGGAGGGATTCGAAGCGATTTTCGCGGCCGTTTCAGCTCGCGATGGCGGTGTCTGAGGGGTTGGCATTTCTATGAAAAAAAGCGGCCCCGGCTGGCCGGTCCGCTTAATTTTTTCGTGGTTCCCGGAAAACCGGAAGATCCCTCCGATCAGGCGATGCCGGCGATCGCCTTGGCAGTCTTGCTCTTGAGGTTCGCAGCCTTGTTCGGGTGGATGAGGTTGCGCTTGGCGGCCTTGTCCACGTAGGAAGTGAAGACGGAAGCGGCTTTGGCAGCGCCTTCCTTGTCACCGGAACCGACAGCAACGAGAACGGCCTTGCGGGCGGTCTTGTAGCGGCTCTTTTCAGCGCGGTTGCGCTCGGTGCGCACGATGGTCTGGCGGCTGCGCTTGATGGAAGATTTATGGTTGGCCATGGTCGTTGTTCAAAAAGTAGTGGGCCGGTGGTGGCGGGGCGGGAAAACTAGAAAGTTTTTAAAAAGTGTCAAGCTCGTGTTTTGCCGAATCTCACGCGTCATCGTCGAGAATGCCTCCACGGGCGACGTAAGATTGCTCGTCACGGGTTCCTCCCAAGGTCCCGCGGATGATCCGGACTTCGGCGCCGGCACCGATACGGTCGTAAAGATCGATGACATCCTTGCCGCCCATCCGGATGCAGCCGTAGGAAGCCGGGGTCCCGAGGCGGCGCTCTTCCGGGGTGCCGTGGATGTAGATGAACCGGCGGTAGGCGTTCCTGTTGCCGGATTCCATGCCATTGAGCCACAGGATGCGGCTGACGATCGGATCGCGGCCGGGCGCGTTCGGTTTGAGGACTTCACCGGTGGGCCGGCGGCTCTTGAAAACGGTGCCGGCACGGGCGCTGCCGCCGATTTTCTTCGCGATCTGCAATTTCCCGAGCGGGGTGCAGTTGCTGCCCGGGCGATCGCCGATTCCGAATTTGGAGGTGGAGATCTTGTAGGTCTTCACCGGTTTTCCGTCGCGGACCAGAAGGAGTT
>DATLIO010000219.1:0-2297 GCA_035539355.1 Luteolibacter sp. | reverse complement strand
ATGACCATGAGGCACAAAGCATTTAGACGAAGGGATCCGATCATTAGCATCAAGTTCATGAAAAAGGCGACATCCATCTCTGGATGCCGCCCTTGAAGATTCAAAGCAAAAACCGAATCACTTCGCCTGACGCGCGCTGGCCTTGAGGCGCAGGGCGTTGAGGGCGATGAATCCGGTCGCGTCGTCCTGGTTGTAGGCGGCTTCCTGGCCACCTTCCATCGTCGCGACGGCTTCGGAGTAGAGGCTGTGCGGGGATTTCCGGCCGGCGTTCATCACGTTGCCCTTGTAGAGTTTCACGCGGACTTCGCCGGAAACGGTCTGCTGGGTGTAGGTGACGAGCGACTGGATCGCCTCGCGCTCCGGTGCGAACCAGAAGCCGTTGTAGACGAGCTGCGCGTACTTCGGAATGAGCGTGTCGCGGATGTACATCGCCTCGCGGTCGACCACGAGCGTTTCGAGATCGCGGTGGGCGGCGAGCAGGATCGTGCCGCCTGGGGTTTCATAAATGCCCCGGGACTTCATGCCGACGAAGCGGTTCTCGACGATGTCGACGCGGCCGACACCGTGTTTGCCGCCGAGGAAATTCAGCACGCGCATGATGCCGTATGGCGTGAGCAGCGTGTAGCCGTCCTTTTCGCCGAGCACTTTGAAATCGCCGAGCTTGGCGATGATTTCGGCAAGACCTTCGACCTGCAGACCGACCGCATTGCCCTTGTCGAAAAGGATCTGCACGTATTCGGCTTTGTCAGGCGCGTCTTCCGGAGCGGTGGAAAGCACATACATCTCGCGGTCAGCGGGCGTGGTGCCGTCATACCATGGATCTTCGAGCATCCCCGCTTCGTAGGAAATATGGAGGAGGTTCCGGTCCATCGAGTAAGGTTTCTTCATCGAGGCCTTGATCGGGATGTTGTTCGCTTCGGCGTAGGCGATCATTTCGGCACGGCCCGGGAAATCCTTCCGGAACGAGGCGTCGCGCCATGGGGCGATGCACTTGATCTGCGGCGCGAGCGAAGCGGCGGAAAGCTCGAAGCGGACCTGGTCGTTGCCCTTGCCGGTCGCACCGTGGGCGATCGCGTCCGCGCCTTCGGCGATGGCGACGTCGAGCATGCCTTTCGTGATGCACGGGCGGGCGATCGAGGTGCCGAGCAGGTAGCGGCCTTCATAGATCGCGTTCGCCTGGATCATCGGGAAAATGTAGTCGGCCGCGAACTCCTCCTTCAGGTCGCCGAGGAAATATTTCGAGGCACCGGTGCTGAGCGCCTTTTCCTCGAGGCCGTCGAGCTCGTCCGCCTGACCGACGTCGGCACAGTAGGCGATGATTTCGGCGGAATACTTTTCCTTGAGCCACTTGAGCAGGACGGAGGTATCGAGACCACCGGAGTAGGCGACGAGAATTTTCATGAGGCCGGGAGGCAAGCATGATCCGCCCCGGCGGGCAAGCGGGAAGGCGGCGAGGTTTTCGTGAGATCAAGGGTTGAAATCCACGCCGTTCTTCCTAATCTGGAAGAACGATGGCCTACGCCACGAAAACCCACAGGAAACCCGGAAAATCCCGCCGAAGAAGCGGCGCGTCCAGGGTGCGGCCCATTCTCTGATTCATGGAAGAACGTTACCAAATCCGCGGAAAACTCGGCCAAGGCGGCCTCGGCTCCGTGTACCGGGCGTTTGATTCGCGCATGAACCGCGAAGTGGCCCTGAAACGGATTATCCCCGACGGCGACGAACTGGTCGCCAAGGAGGCCGCCGACCAGCTCCAGAAAGAGGCCGGTTCGCTCGCCTCCCTCCAACATCCGAACATCGTCACCGTTTACGATGTCGACCGGGACGAGGACGGCCCCTACGTCGTGATGGAGCTCATTTCCGGAAAAACGCTGGATGAGCTGGTCGAAAACGCCCCCCTCACCTTCGACGATTTCAAGGAACTCGCGAAGCAGACCCAGGAAGGCCTGATCGCCGCCCAGGAGCTCGGACTCGTCCACCGCGACATCAAACCGGGGAACCTGATGCTCAACTGGCTCCCTTCCGGGAAATTCCAGGTGAAGATCGTCGATTTCGGCCTCGCCCGGATGATGACGGTCCCGACGGTCGAAACGGTCGGCCCGAACGATTCGATCTACGGCTCGATCTATTTCATGGCGCCGGAACAGTTCGAGCGCGCCGCGATCGACCGCCGCGTCGACATGTATGCGATGGGCTGCGTTTACTACCACGCCCTGACCGGTGAATACCCGTTCACCGGCAACACGGCCCTCGAGGTGATGACGGCCCACCTTCATCACACGGTCGTCCCGCTCACC
>DATLIO010000218.1:0-7062 GCA_035539355.1 Luteolibacter sp. | reverse complement strand
GATAACTTTGACCTTCTCTTTGTCGAGGCTCTCGCCGTCGGGCGAGACGACCTTCTTCCACACCTCGACGTCGCCCTTGCGGCCTTGGCCGGCCAAGGTGTCCGCCATCGCGTTGGGCAACTCGATGACCAGCGCCTCTATCTTGAGATCGTCCGCCATCGCGATGGCTGCGGGTAGCAGGGCCAACGCGATGAAGGCGGACAATTTCACGATGAAGGGAGATCAGGCGACTTGGAATCCTGCCGCCTGCTCCGGGGTCAGTTCGATAAACTGCCATGGCAGGCCGTGGACATTGAGGTCGGCCATGAAGCTGTCTGGATCGTATTGCTCCATGTTCCAGACGCCGGGCTTCTTCCACTTGCCTTCCAGCATCTGCTTCGCGCCGATCATGGCAGGTACGCCGGTGGTGTAGCTGATCGCCTGGCTGCCGACTTCGCGGAAGCACTCCTCGTGGTCGCAGATGTTGTAGATGTAGATTGCCTTCGGCTTGCCGTCCTTCACGCCGGTGATGACGTTTCCGATGCAGGTCTTGCCCTTGGTGGTCACGCCGAGGTCGCCGGGGTTCGGCAACACGGCCTTGAGGAACTGGAGCGGGATGATTTCCACGCCGTTGTAGGTGACCGGGTCGATGCGGGTCATTCCGACGTTCTGGAGCACTTCGAGATGCTTCAGGTAGTTCGGCGAGAAGCTCATCCAGAATTGAGCGCGTTTGATCGTGGGGATGTGCTTCACCAGCGACTCGAGCTCCTCGTGAGACATCCGGTAGATCTCGCAGGTGCCGACGCCTTCCGGGCAAGTGAAGGCTTGGTGCTTCGACATCGGCGCGGTCTCGACAAATTCACCGTTTTCCCAGTGGCGGCACTCGGCGGTGACTTCGCGGATATTGATCTCCGGGTTGAAATTGGTGGCGAAGGCCTTGCCGTGGTTGCCGCCATTCACGTCGATGATGTCCAGAGTGTGGATTTCGTCGAAGTGGTGCTTCAGCGCCCAAGCGGTGAACACGTTGGTCACGCCGGGGTCGAAACCCGAGCCCAGCAGCGCGGAAAGACCCGCGTTCTTGAACCGCTCCTGGTACTCCCACTGCCAGGAGTATTCGAACTTCGCCACATCCTTCGGCTCGTAGTTCGCGGTATCGAGATAATCGACACCCGCCTCAAGGCAGGCATCCATGATCGTGAGGTCCTGGTAAGGCAGCGCCACGTTGATCACCAGCGTCGCTCCCGTTTTCCGGATCAGCTCGGCGGTTTGCTTGGAATCATCCGCATCCACTTGCGCGGTGGCGATCACCCGGCCCGTGCGGGTCTTGACCTCGGCGGCGATCGCCTCGCACTTCGAGACGGTCCGGGAAGCCAGCGTGATTTCGCCGAAAACCTCCGGCACCATGGCGCACTTGTGAGCGACAACACTGCCGACTCCGCCGGCTCCGATGATCAGGACTTTGTTCATGATGGTGAAAGAGACACAAGGGGTGCGGAAATCTCCGCCCGCTGGCAAGGATTTCCCCGTGACGGACCTCATGCCGGCACAATTTCCCGACAACTTTTCAGTCGCGTGGCGTTTTCATCTTTGAAAGCATCCGCATCACACCTTCCGAATATTTGATGAAAATCCAACGTCCATCACGCCTTTCGCGCCGTTCCGGCGGTTTCACCCTTCTCGAAATGGTCATCGTGCTCGGCATCATCGCGATGATTCTCGGCGGTGCCATTTTCGCGATGAAGGGCATCCAGGGGAACGCCATGATCGGCCGGGTCGAGAGCGATTTCAAATCGATCGACTCCAGCCTGCTCGCCTACAAGATGCTGGCCGGCAATTTCCCGACCACCCAACAGGGCCTCGAGGCGCTCGTGACGAAGCCGAGCTCCACCCCGATCCCCCGCCGTTGGAACCAGAATTTCAAGTCTGTCCCGGTCGATCCTTGGAACAGCCCCTACGGCTACCGTTTCCCGGGCAAAAAGAACCCGCTCGAGCCGGAAATCTTCTCCAAAGGGCCGGACGGCCAGGAAAACACCGGCGATGATCTCAGCAACCAGGACGAATAATTTCCGCCGCGGTTTCAGTCTGATCGAAATCGTGATGGTGCTCGGCATCGCCGCGCTCGTCATGGGAGGAGCGATCACGCTGATGATCTACTCGTCCGACAAAAGGACGCTTTCGGACGCTTCCGGTGAGGTTGAGATGCTTGCGAAGCGGGCCCGGACGATCGCGATCCTGCAGCAGACGCCCTACGCGCTCGAGTTCCGGCAAGGCGTGGTCAAGCTCCTGCCATTGGCCGAAGCCGGGCTCGATGATGACGGCATCCTCGACGATGTGGGCGTGACGACCAACGACGACATCAAGGTCGAAACCCGCTACACCCCTGTCCGCGAACAGGTCAATCTGGCCGAAGACATCACCCTTTCCATCCGCCGCTGGAACACCGTCGACTGGCTTCCCATCGTGAAGGACAACCTCCAGATCTGGCGCTTCGATCCCGACGGCCTCTGCGAACCGGTTTCCATCCGCTACGCCGTCGAGAAAGGATGGGCTGAAGACACCTATCATCCTCTCACCGCCACGATCCGCGACTCCCAACTCGAAGTCCGATGAAACTTTCCGCCCGAAATTCCGTCCGCCGCGGCTTCCTCCTGCTGGAGGTCGTCCTCGCGATGGCGGTTTTCGGGATCGCCGCCACCGGCTTCGTCGTCGCGCTGAACCAGATGGCGAAGACCGCTCATCTCGCCCAGCAGGAGCTCCGGATCACCCGCATCCTCGAGAGCGCCTTGGACGAAGCCATTTCCCTGCCAACGCTCGAAGAAGGCACCACGACCGTGGTTGTCCCCGACACCGACATTGAAATCGACACCACCGTCGAGCTGCTCAAGGAGATCGAGAACCAGGACGGGCAACTGCTTCAGGAGATGTACCGGGTGAATGTCACCGCGCATTGGTTCGCCGAAAACGCCTGGCAGGAACGGTCCGCGGAAACGTGGCGCTTCGGGAGGATGTACCAGCCATGAAAAGCGGCGCCTCCATTTCCCGGAAAGACGGCTTCACGCTGCTTGAGCTCGTGATCGCCATCGCGCTCCTCGGCCTGCTCGTCGGCATGGTGATGCGGACCTCGAACGCCACCCTCCAGCTCGGCCATAACATCGTCGAGACGCAGAACGAGGAAATGCTCCATCAGTCGTTCATCGAATTGCTCGACCGTCGGTTCAGCACGTTGCCCGGGAACACCCGCTTCGACGCCAAATACGAGGACAACGGCAGCCAGTACATCTCGACCATCACGCTGCAGAAAGTCCCGCTCGGATTCACGTGGGGAAATCAGGAGCGGGTCGCCAAAGCGGTCGAGATCGCGACCGTCCGCCGCCGCACGGGCTATCTCGACATCGTCCTGCGTTATTACGAGAACGAGATCCTCGACGACACGACCACCGCCGCGGACTCGGACAAGTCCATCCTGCTTTCCAAAGAGCCTTTCGCCGAAGTGGTGCTGTTGGAGGACGTGCGGTATTTCGAATGGAAGTTCCTCGACGGCAGCAACCTCGAATGGCGTTACGACTGGGACCTCCAGGGCCGCATGCCGCTGCAGATCGAGCTGCTTTTCGCCTTCGGCGCCGAAGGTGACGAGATCCGCCAGGTCTTCTGGCTGCCTCCGAAACAGAACCCTGAAATCCTGGTTCGGGAAATGATGCAGAGACAGACGAATACCGGGCCGAAGACAGACACTGACCCTCCAGAACCCCCAAAACCATGACCCGCCGCCGACATCCCCGCGGCGGTGCGTTGCTCGCCGTCATTTTGCTCGTCGCCATCCTTGCCATGGCGGCGATGGCCACCTTGCGCGTCGTTTCCTTCGATCTGGAAATCGCCACCTCGAAAGTCCACGGCTCCCGCGCGAAGCACGTTGCGGAAATGGGCGTTGCCATCGGCTCGAATCCCGCGGTCAAACGCAATGACCCGCTTCTTCACTATTACAACGAGGAAACCGAGGAACGCTACGACGTCCGCATCATTTCCGAAGGCGCCCGTTTCAACATCAACGAGATCATCCTCAAGGAAGACAAACCGCTGCTCCGCTCGATCTTCGTCGATTGGGGTCTCGATCTGGATTCCGCGGGTGCCGTCGCGGACGCGCTCGGCGACTGGGTGGACGCCGACGACGAATCCGCGCTCAACGGCGCCGAAGTCGAGTGGTATGAAAAGCAGGGCCGCATCAACCAACCCTTCAACCGCCCTTTCTACAACATCGAGGAAGTCCGCCTCGTCCGCGGCATGGACCTCGTCGAACGGGTCAAACCGGACTGGCGCGACTGGTTCACCGTTTACTCGAGCGGCGGACTCGATGTGAACGACGCCGATGCCGCGCTGATCGCCGCCGCCGCCGAGGTCAACGTCGACCAGGCCGAAGTGATTCCCGAAACCGTCCGCGGTCCGGATGGCATCCGGGACACCGATGACGACCTGCCATTCCAGAATGCGGCCGAGGCCCTGCAGCTTTTAGGGATCGACGGCGAGTCACGACCCGATATTACAGCTCGGTTCTCGGCGAATGAGACCACGGTCCGCATCGAAAGCACCGGAGTCGCCGAAGGCGCCAAACGCCGGGTCAACGTCATCCTCCGCAACCGGTCCGGTCGCCCCGCCCTTCTCGAAAAGAACGTAGAAATCCTGCCCAGTGAGTAAAACCACCGAATCCATCCTCGCCCTGCCCGGAGAAGCCGGTTGGGAAATCTGGACCGGAACCCCGGCCACGGGTTTCACCTTGAAATCCGCAAGCTCCGCGACTTTTCCGAACGACCTCACCGACATCCCCGGCGGCGATCTCACCCTGCTTTTCCCGGTCAAGGCCATCACCGCCGTGCCGATGCGCGTCGCCAGCGACGACGAGGCGCTTTTCGCCGATCTCGCCGCCCTCCACGCCGAGCGCCTCGGACTGCGGCCCGACCCGATGGCCGGCCAGCTCACGGACATTTTCATCATCCAGAAGGAACCGGAGAACACGGCGATTCTCTCCGTGCTGCTCAAATCTCCTTCCGACGCGGACATCACCCCTCGTTCGCCAAAGGAATTCGACCTTTCCGCCCGCGTCTATCCGCTCGCCGGGGACAGCCTCGCCGTCTGGAAGGAACTCGGCCGCTGGGTCTTCGCCCTGTCCCACAAGGGCAGCCTCGCCTACTGTCAGGCCACCTCGATTTCCTCACCCTCACCCGACGATGCGCTGGCCCGGGAAATCCGCCTCGCCCTCATCCAGCTTTCCCTGCAAGGCATCGAGATCCGGCCTTCGAAAATCCACGTCTGGTCTTCCGAACCCGACGTGACCGGCACCGTCTTGACCTCCGCATTCGGCAGCTTCGCTGAAGTCGCCCCACGTCCCGCACCGGTCCTGCCGGAGCCCCACAGCAAACTCCTCCCGGCCGACGTCCGTGCCGCACGGAAGGCCGCGCTCAAAAAGCGCAACATCACCCTCGGGATCGCCGCCGCGGCCGCCGTCTACGTCGGCCTTCTCGGCTGGCTCGGCTACGGGCTCTGGAAAGACATCTCGCAAACCAAAAAGCTGCTCAGCCAGGCGGAAGCCGCCGCGCCGGACGCCGCCGCCTTCGAACTCCATCAGAAAAAATGGGACGAACTGGCTCTCGCCATCGATACCAAGAACTCGCCGGTCGACATCCTTTACCGCGTCGCCCGCAGCATCCCGCCGAATTCCGGCCTCCGCCTGCGGACCGCGGAAATCTCCGCCGCGGAAATCAAGCTCATCGGTGAAGCCCAGCAGCCTCCGCCCATCCAGCAGTTCAGCAAGAAGCTCTCCGAGAGCAACGAATTGACCGATTTCACATGGCAGACCCCACCGCCGCAATCCTCGACCCGCGGCTGGGAATTCACCTACAACGCCACCTCAAGGATCTTCACTCCCGTCAAATAACCGACAAATAAACCTCCACGCGGCATTTTCTCCTCCGCCAGCCGCTCCATCCGCCTTCATCTTCCCTTAAGCCGTTCCCATCTACCCTCAAGGCTTTCCGCTCTCCCTTTCCATGTCGCCCCGCGAAAAAAACCTGCTGATCCTCTTCGCCACAGCGGGATTCATCATCCTCAACCTGCTCGCTTTCAACTTCTACTCGAAGAAGAAAAGCGACGTCCGCACCCAACTCAACAAAGCCGAACACACGCTCGACCGTGCCGAAATCATCGCCTCCAGCCGTGACCAGGTGCTCGACGAAATCGAATGGCTTGCCAGCCGCGAACCGAAACCGGCCGCCTATCAGGACGTCCAATCCAACCTCCAGCAACTCATCGAACGCGAAGCCCAGATCGCCGGGCTCACCATCAAACCGAATTCCCAGAAGCTTCTGCCAACCGACCAGACACCCGGCAACGAATTCCATCGCGCCAAAGTCCAGATCAGCGTGACCGGCACCGAAAAAGCCCTCTACGCCTGGTTTGCCCGCCTCAATCTTCCCGACCAGCTCCGCGCCGCCACCAGCATCCGCCTTTCACCCGACCAGGACGATACGAAAATCGACTGCGTCACTGTCATCGAACAATGGTTCATCCCCGCCGGCAGCCCCGGCACACCTTGAAGACCGTCATGAAATCACTCTCCGCTCTTCTTTTCCTCGCGCTCGCCGCCATGGCCGCGGCCGACCTGCCCAAGCCCGCGCCTGTCACGCGCTACACCGCGCTTTGGACTGAATCGCCGTTCACGACGAAGCCCCCCGATAATATCAACGCTCCGGAGCCCAACCCGCTCGAAGACTACGCCCTTGGCGGCATCGCCCCGATTTCCGGTGGCTACCGGATCACCCTCCTCAACCGCAAGAATCCCGAAGAGCGGATCGTCATCCCCGACAATCCCGACTTCAAGATCCTCGCCGTCCAATACGCTTCGGGAAATCCGCTCGACACCACCGTCCGGCTCTCCACCGGTTCGAAAACCGGCACGGTCGCCTTCGATCCCAAGCTTCTCGTCCTCAAAGCCGCTCCTGCTCCGCAACCCCAGCAACAGCAGCAACAGAACATGCCGCCCGGAGCCGCGCCCCAACCTCCGCCCGGACAACAGAATGGCGATGCACCCCGGCA
>DATLIO010000217.1:0-5148 GCA_035539355.1 Luteolibacter sp. | reverse complement strand
TTGTCCGAAAGCATGTCGAGCGGATTGGCGGCGCGTTCGTCGCCGATCACCTCGCTGTATTCGGTCGCTTCACCTTCATTGATCGGTGCGTCGAGCGAAGTCGGGCGCTGCGAAGCCTGCTTGAGCATCGCGAGCTTGCGGCGGGGAAGACCGACTTCATCGGCAAGTTCCTCATCGGTCGGCTCGCGGCCGAGCACTTCGGCAAGCATCGTCGAAATCCGGCGCATCTTCGCGATCTTGTCCACCATGTGGACGGGAAGGCGGATGGTCTTCGACTGGTTCGCCAACGCGCGTTTGATGGACTGCTTGATCCACCAGGCGGCGTAGGTTGAAAGCTTGCCACCCTTTTCCGGGTCGAAGCGCTCGACGGCCTTCATGAGGCCGATGTTGCCTTCGGAAATCAGGTCGGTCACGGGAAGACCATAGGCGGAATAGTCCTGCGCGATCTTCACGACGAGACGGAGGTTGGCCCGGATCATGTGAGCACGCGCTTCAGGATCACCGTTCTTGATCCGTTCTGCGAGCTCGACTTCCTCTTCAGCGGTGAGGAGCGGAGTTTTGGAGATCTCGCGCAGATAAATTTTCAGGCTGCTGTCAGATTCGTAAGCCATAACTTGATGGGGATTGGATTGCGGTTGTTAGAGCGAAGCCGCCCGGATTTTATTCCGAGATTCTCAACAAGTTTGCATTGTATTCACCTTATACGGACATTCAACGCAATTCTTAGAGGTATTTCAGCGCCGCTCTTGAGATCTGTTTCGCAATTTCCGTGCCTCCAACGAGTGTTTACGCAAATGATTGGAATCCAGCGTCCTTCGCGGATTCAAACAAAACGGCGTCCTAGCCGGGTCGTGCAAAATGTCCCAAGCACGGGGCAGATTGGCACCTTGTGCGACAAAATCTACCGGTAAGATACCCCACTTGGCCTCTTCGCAAACGGGAAGTTCGACATTTTCGCCCGGCTTCATCATTTTTTCCCCGTGCTAGACACTTTCTACCCCGTATTGCGTTCGGCGTTGTTCCAATTGGACGCAGAAGTCGCTCATCATCTGAGCCTTGCCTCACTCCGACTTGCGGAAAAAACCGGCCTGTTGGAGTTCGCGAACCCCGTGGACGAATTCTCGAGTCCGGTCGAAGTGATGGGTCTGAAGTTTCCCAACCGGGTCGGATTGGCCGCCGGTTTGGACAAGGAAGGAAATACGATCGATGCCTTGGGCCGTCTGGGATTCGGTTTCGTGGAAATCGGCACGATCACCCCTCGCCCGCAGGCAGGAAATCCGAAACCGCGGTTGTTCCGGTTGATTCCCCATGAAGCGATCATCAACCGCATGGGCTTCAACAATCCCGGCATCGAAGCCGGCGTCGAGAATGTCCGCGGCTCGAAACATTTCTCCGGCATCGTCGGGTTCAACATCGGCAAGAACAAGGACACGCCGAACGAGAACGCGGCCGACGACTACCTGATCTGCCTCAAAGCCGCCTATCCCGTCGCGGACTACATTGCGGTGAACCTTTCCTCACCCAACACGCCCGGACTTCGCGATCTGCAAGGCGCGGAAGCCAGTGCACGGCTTCTTGAAACCCTGAAGCGCGAACAACAGAAGCTGGCCGCCGAACACGGGAAATACGTGCCTCTGCTTTTCAAGGTCGCACCGGATCTCGAAGAGCAGCACATCCAGGACCTCGCCCGTGTGTTTCTTGATGGTGGTCTCGATGGTGTCATCGCCACGAACACGACCTTGGATCGCCATGCCGTCGCCGGTCACCGGTGGGCGGGCGAAGCGGGAGGCCTTTCGGGGAAACCGGTGCTTGAGAAAAGCACGGCGGTACTCGCTTCCTTCGCATCCATCCTCGCGAAAAAGGTGGCGATCATCGGCGTCGGCGGCATTTCCACCGTGGAGGATGCCAAAGCGAAGATCGAAGCCGGCGCGGACCTCGTGCAGATCTACACGTCATTCATCTACCAAGGTCCGTCATTGGTGCGGGCCCTTGCGAAATCCCTTTGAAAATTCCCTCCGGCGAGGCGATCTAACGGATCTGATCATTTCCTGAAAAACCCGAATGCCTGCCAACGAAACCGCCACCCGCCTCGAACAGGCCGTCTGCTCCGTCGTCAAAGGCCAACAGGAGGTCGTCCGCAAGGTCCTCGCCTGCATGATCTCTGGCGGCCACGTGCTGCTCGAGGATTATCCGGGCACCGGCAAGACCACGCTCGCGAAAGCCATTTCCAAAGCGATCGACGGCACGGTTTTCAAGCGCGTGCAGTTCACGCCCGATCTGCTGCCTTCGGACATCCTCGGCGTTTCGATCCTCGATCCGCGCACCCAGGAATTCCGGTTCCACCCTGGCCCTGTCTTCACCGACATCCTCCTCGCGGATGAAATCAACCGCGCTTCCCCGCGGACCCAGAGCGCCCTTCTCGAAGCGATGGGCGAACGGCAGGCGACCATCGAAGGCGAACGTCACGATCTCGATGCCTTGTTCTTCGTCATCGCGACCCAGAATCCCGTCGAATTCCGCGGCACCTATCCCCTGCCCGAAGCGCAGATGGACCGCTTTTCCATGCAATGCGCGCTCGGCTACGTGAGCGAGGAAGAGGAAGTCCGGATCCTGACGGACCAGATGGAGGTGCATCCGGTCGATGTCCTTCAACCAGCGGTCAGCCGCGCCGAGATCCTCGATCTGATGGCCAGCGCGAAACACATCCGCTTCAGCGAGGAGCTCCGGCGTTATGTCGTCTCGCTCGTTTCCGCGACGCGCGGCCGTCCCGAAATCCAGCTTCCCGCCAGCCCGCGCGCATCGCTCGCACTGATGAAGGTTTCGCAGGCACTCGCGCTCTTCGAAGGCAGCGGGTTCGTTTCGCCTGAAATCATCCAATCGGTCGCAGCGGATGTCATCGCGCATCGTCTCGTGCTTTCGCCGGAATCGAAATTCTCCGGAGTGAACGCCCGCCGCATCGTCGCCGATCTCATCGAAAAGATTCCGGTGCCCGTCTGAAAATCCCGCCATGAACCACGCCGCGAAAACCGTCCGACCGGGACTCGCCGCCAAACTACTGCATGCGTGGTATTCGCGGGGTGCGGCGATGCGTTTCTTCTTCGCCCGACGGTTCCGCCCTGCCGGCGTCGGGCTCATCGCCATCATTGTTCTCGCCGCGGGCCTCGGGATCGGACATCCGCGCATTCCGGTGTACCAGATTTTCTCCCTGACCATCGGCATGGCGGTCATCGCCGTCCCCTGGGCGTTCGCCAGACGCGCATCCATCCGCGCGGAGCGTGAGCTGCCCCACTATGCCACCGCCGGAGAAACGATCCGCTACTCGGTCCACGTCACGCACACCGGCAGCCTGCCGTTGCGCCGTGCATGGCTCGCGGAAACTCCCGCCGATCCAAGACCCGACCTCCTCGAATTCCTGCAACGCCGCGAACCCGGCGAAGAAGACCGCAACTGGTTCGACCGCAAGTTCGCCTACTACCGCTGGCGATGGCTTCTCGACCGCCGGCGCGCCTTCGACTCCAACTCGTCCGCCGATCCCCTCGAACTCGATCCCGGAAAATCCACCAGGGTCGCCTGCGAGATCACGCCGCTCTACCGCGGCGTCATCCGCCTGAACGATCTCCGCGTGCTTCTTCCCGATCCTTTCGGGCTCGTGCAAAGCTGCCGGAAAGTCACCGCACCACCGGCCACGCTCACGGTCCTTCCAAAGCGTCACCGCCTGCCTTCATTCGAGATGCCCGGCGGCTCGCGGTTCCAATCCGGCGATGAGGCATCGACGAATTCGATCGGCACCAACGGCGAGTTCCTCGGCCTGCGTGACTACCGCCCCGGAGATCCTCCGCGCCAAATCCACTGGAAAAGCTGGGCGCGCACCGGCCGGCCGATCGTGAAGGAACTGGAGGACACTTATTTCCCGCGCTACGGCCTCATCCTCGATACCTTCGTCGATGGTTCCAACGAGGCGTTCTTCGAGGAAGCCGTGTCCGTCGCCGCATCGTTCGTTGCCATGATCGACCGCGGGGATTCGCTGCTCGACCTGATGTTCATCAAGGACGAAGCCCACATCATCACCGCCGGCCGCGGACTGGCCCGGACGGAAAAACTCCTGGAAGTCCTCGCCGGAGTCGAAGGCGAGCGGGTTCCCGCATTCGACCGGCTCGCGCGGCTCGTCACACGCCATCGCGAAGGTCTCACATCATGTGTCGTGGTCCTTGCAGGCTGGGACTATCTGCGTGCCCTCTTCATCAAGGATCTCGCCCGCAGCGGCATCACTTGCGTCCCGATCGTCATCGGCGATGGTCAACCACCGGCGGATCTCATCGGCCACTGGATCGAATCCGGGCACGTCGCCAGGGATCTCCTGAAATTGCCGCGCCAGCCGCGCACCAACTTCTGACCCGCGAAAACCTATCAACGCCGTCCGTCCACCACCCCGCTACCTGCTCGGAACCACGCTTCTTTTCTGGGGTCTGATGACCGAGCAGCCGTTCATCGCCCTCGCGCTGGCGTTGGTGGTGGAAAGCGCGCACTGGTTCCGCCTGCGATGGGATTTCGATCAGCAGGCTTACATCCGCGCATGGCAGATCAGCATCCTCGCCGCGGGAGCCGTCGGGGTTTTCCTCTGGCTGGATGGCGACCGCCTCACCGTCCTCCACAGCATCATCGGCTGGCTGCCCGCATTGTTCGTCCCGATGCAGTTCACCCAGGCGTTCGGCACGAAAGACTCGGTTCCGCTCAGCACCTTTTCGTTCTTCGCCCGGCAGCGCCACCTGCGCAACGAACGGCTCGGCCTGCGCGACATCTCCTCACGGGTGAATTTCGGAAACATCTATTTCGTCGTCTGCCTTGTCGCCGCGACACTCGGCCCGCAGGCGACCTCCCTCTATTTCCTTCCCGGGCTGCTCCTGCTTCTCGGGTGGCTGCTGATCGCATCCAGACAAACCCGCTGGCTGCCGCTCACCATCGCCACCGTGATCGTCGCCTGCGGAGCCATCGCCGGCCAGACGGCGCTCAGTTCGCTCTATCAGAAAGCCCTCCGCTACCAGCGCGGAGGCGACCAGGGGCTGCGCGATCCCGATGCGGTCGACACCGCCATCGGCTCGCTCGGGGAAATCAAACAATCGCCGCAGATCAAATGGAGGATTTCAACCC
>DATLIO010000216.1:0-1573 GCA_035539355.1 Luteolibacter sp. | reverse complement strand
TTTTCATGATCCGCCACCATCGCGGCGTAATCGGCGTCGTTCGCGAAAAGACGATAGAGGGTGAGGATCGTCGAATCTTGCGTCGGTTTCGGATCCTCGACCGGCGTGGAATCGGTCACGATCCGCATGATCAGCTTCTTGAGCGGCTTCTCGTCACCGAAGATCGGCAGCGTGTTGCCATAGCTCTTGCTCATCTTGCGACCGTCCAGACCGATGATGACGCCCGTTTCCTCCCGGATGATCGGCTCCGGCAGTGTAAGGACGCCCTCGCCATAGACTTCGTTGAATTTCCCGACGAGATCCCGGGTCACCTCGAGATGCTGCTTCTGGTCCTTGCCGACCGGCACCCGGTTGGAGTCATAAAGCAGGATGTCCGCGGCCATCAGCACCGGGTAGGCGAACAGCGCGTGGTTCGGATGAATCCCGTTCGCGATCTTGTCTTTGTAGGAATGGCATTTCTCCAGCAGGCTCATCGGCGAAACCGTCGAGAGCAGCCAGGCGAGCTCGTTCACTTCCGGCACCGCGCTCTGGCGGAAAAACACCGCCCGCTCCGGATCCAGCCCGCAGGCCAGGAAATCCACCGCCAGCTCCCGGACGTTCCTGGAAAGCTCCGCCGCGTTCTGCGAGGAGGTCATCGCATGGTAGTCGGCGATGAAATAAAATGTCTCGCCCTCGTCCTGCAACCGCACGGCAGGCTCCATCGCGCCGAAGTAATTCCCGACGTGAAGTTTTCCGCTCGGCTGAAGTCCCGTCAAAATTCTCATCGGCGGGAGCATGCTTTCATCGCTCGATCACGGTCAAGCCGCTACACGCGGAGGTCGCCCTGCACGCCGCCGTCCTCCCGTTTTCCCGTCACCGCGCCCAGCAGGATCTTCGCGAGAACGACGAGTTTCCCGTCCTTCGTGTCCCAATAGTGGGCGATCGACGGATCCACGCGGATCAGGCTCAGATTCGGGTCCTCCTTCCCTCCCGGAAACCACGCTTTCACGATCGGCTTCCAGAGTTCGTCGGTTTTCTGCTGATCCTGCACGATGAACGCCTCGCCGAAGACAGTCAAGAATTCGTATTTCGAGGGATTGCTGAAAATGAGCTGCACCCGCTCATCGCTCCGGATGTTGGCCGCATGTTCGCTGTCCAGCGGGCTGAAAAACCAGATGCTCCCCGCGTCGTCCACCTGCTGGGCGTGCATCGGGCAGACATGGAATGGAATCGTCTGGAGATCGGATCCGAACATACACGTCGGGCCATGTTCGATCAGTTCGCGGAGCTTCGCGACCGCCTGGTTGGAAACAAGGTTTTCGGTTTTGTCCATCCATCACCGTCCGCCACCCCCTGCCGTCGTCAACGGGAAGATGCCCGCGCTTTTCAAGCCACCGCATGCCCCGCCGAGGCCACCCGCGATGACGGACAGACTTCCGCCGCCGGGCGAACCTCGACCGTCAGACCGTAGGCCAATGCCGGACAGCGTTTTGCGATTTCCAGCGCCTCATCCATCGAGACGACATTCACCATGAAAAATCCGCCGATCGTTTCCTTCGATTCCGCGAACGGACCATCCGCCACCGTGCCGGAT
>DATLIO010000215.1:0-5172 GCA_035539355.1 Luteolibacter sp. | reverse complement strand
TGTCAGGGTGACGGCGGAATCACTTCGATTCCTTTCAGCCATGCGATGCTTCCCGCCTGCCACGCATCCCACGACGGACCTTTGTAGCCGTTCAATCCGTGGCCACCATCCGGCAGTTCAAGCAACTCGGCTTTCACGCCTTTCGCGGACAACGCTTTCTGGAACATCCGGCTGTTATCGATCGTGACCGCCTTGTCATCGATGGCATGCGCGAGAAATGCCGGCGGCGTGTTTTCCGTGACCTGCTTCTCATTGGAAAACAGTTCCACCAGCTCCGCCTTCATTGGCGCACCGAGCAAGCGTTCCCTGGATCCGGCATGGGTTGCGATCTCCATCGTGATCACCGGATACACCAGCACCATGAAATCGGGCCGGCAGCTCATCCGTTCGATCCGGTCCTCCGCTTCCGCATCGCCCGGATCGAAATGGGTGCCCGCGGTGGAGGCCAGATGTCCGCCCGCGGAAAAGCCGATGATGCCCGTGCGTTTCGGATCGATCTTCCATGCTTCCGCGTTCAAGCGGGCGGTGCGGAGCGCCCGTTGCGCGTCGAGCAGCGGGACGAACGATCTGCCATCGGGCAGCCGGTATTCCAGGACGATGCCCGTGATGCCATGCTGGTTCAGCCACGCCGCGATGCCGTGGCCTTCCGCTCCGGTGACCAGCGCGCGATAGCCGCCACCCGGACAGATGATCATCGCCGCTCCGTTCGGTTTTTCCGGCTGGTGCACGGTGATGAAGGCATTTCCTTCGGTGAACGTGCCATCGCCGACAGGTGCCTTGCCTTCCGGCCAGAGCGGGATCTTTTCGGCCGCCGCCAACGGCAGAACCAGGGCCGCGAAAGCAAAGGACAGGAAACGTTTCATTTCTCGATCGTGATCTTGAGTGCCACCGGCTTCACGATCGATTGGATCTCCGCTTCGCATGCCCCGATGTCACCCGAAGCTTTCGAGAGCGCTTCAGCATTCTTCTCCTTGCTGGCTTTCCGCCAGGCGGAGTTGAGCGGCACCTGGAGTTGCTGGACCAGCTTGCCGATCGCCGATGATCTTTCCGTCAGAGCGAGTGTCATGTTCCACCCTGCCGCGAGATCTTTCGAACTCACGGTGCCAGCCGGTTTGCCATCGATGGAAACCTTGTAATCCCCTTCCGCAAGGCCGTTCACCTTGAGCAGATATTTCGAGAGATCGAGCCCACTTGGAAGAAGATCAAACGCCGCTTTGCCGGAAGGCAGCACCGGCCATGGGCCTTTCTCATCGAGACGGGTGAAGGACAACTTTCCTTCGCCCGCGGAAACATCGCTGATCTTGCAGCCTTTCGCTTCCACCACTTTGCCATCGGCGGAAAGCGTCGCCGAACTGACTTCACCCTCGGCACCGAGGCCTTTGAGAATCACAGCCGCCATCGTGTATTGGCCGACGGGGCCCGGGTGCACCGGATCGCCACCCAGCGGGATCAACGATGGTGGAA
Source organism: Luteolibacter sp. (assembly GCA_035539355.1). GTDB lineage: Bacteria > Verrucomicrobiota > Verrucomicrobiia > Verrucomicrobiales > Akkermansiaceae > Luteolibacter. The sequence continues at coordinate 3,708 of DATLIO010000215.1, read as the reverse complement.
GTTTCGGTTTCGCCGGTTTGCCATCGGGAGCCGGAGCAGGCGCGGGTTCCGGCTTCGGATCCTTCGCCGCAAGTTCGGCACCCTTGCGACGGTTGTCGCCCCAGAGGTCGATCAGCGGATGATATTGATCGACGAAAAGCACATCCTCTTCTTTTGCGAGCTTCTCAAGCGCTTCGGTGAACGGATGGATCGTCTTGCAGCGGTCACCTCTCCAATCGTTCATCTTGCTTCCGTCATCGACCGGGCTCGACGAAATGAGAATGGGTGTCGCTCCGATGGCGCGGATCTTTGCGATGATCTCCTTCGTGCCATTCACATAGGCCGGAAGAGTCTTGTCGAACTCCCCGCCGACATCGTTCATGCCCAGTTCCACGCTGACGATTGTCGGCTTCCATGCGGCGACATCGTAATCGAACCGCGAGATGACGTGGTTCGTGCGGTTGCCGCCGATGCCCGAATTGTGGAAATGCAGCTTCAGTTCAGGAAACCGCGTACGGTAATACATCTCGATGTAGTTCGAGTGCTGTCGTTGCGCCGTGATGCTGTCACCCACCATCACCCAGACATCATTGTCCTTCAGCTTGAGCGGAGGTGCGGCGAGGAGAGATGAGGAAAAACAGGTGACCGCCAGCATCAACGCGGACGTCCGGAGCAAAACACGAATGGGCTTCATCGTGCCGAGCCTAGGGACTCGGTCTTATCCGTCAAGAACCCGGGATCAACGGCGGCGGCGCAGCAATCCGGTGCCTGCTGCCACGAGAACAAGCAGCGAAACGGACGGTTCCGGAATCGGCAGGACATCCGTGAGGATCGTTCCATAGCGAAGTTCGTCGAACGTGCCGGGTTGCGGAGAAGCCCCACTTCCGGTGGCGGCGAGCTGGATGAAATCGCCATCCCCGAAATTGAACGTGCCGGAAGTCACGGCGGCATCGGATCCTCTCGCCGTGAGCGACACCGTATCGAGGTTCGCGTCGGTGGCACCGCCCGGAAGCGCCAGAAGGTTGGTATACTGGGTTTCCGTGAGAATCCAGCTTCTCGCCGTACCGGTCGTTCCTCCCGAAAGCGCGGTGCCGACATTGGTGAATTTCGTGATCACCAGATAGATGGTGCTGTTTCCAGCCACCGCCGCACCGTAATTGGTCGGCGCTGAATCATACCCGACCGCAGGAACATTCGAGCTCGCGTTGTCCGTGTTGAACTGCGTGCGGAATCGTGAATCAACGGCCGCCGCGCCGATGGTGGAGCTGACCCTGCTTTCGATGAGGCTCGCCGCATCGCTCGAGAAGTTGTTTCCCTTCCGGAAAAGGAAACTCGAGTAGAGATCGCCGGTCACGGCTCCGGGACTGATGTCGAGCTGCGCACCGACCGTGAGCGCGGTGGACGCTGAAAAAGTCATCGCGCCACCACTCGATGCGATGTTCGTGAAAGTGAGTCCGGTTCCGGTGTAGGTGATGCCATTGCTTCCCGAGTAACTGCCGGTCAGGCCCAATCCGGTCGCCGTCTGTCCGTTGAGATTGCTTGCGGCATATCCGCTGAAACTCTCCTGGACCAGCAACGCGGCTTCACCGGTCGCGGTCAGAAGCGCGGCCACGAGGGCACACGTCAGGAGGGTCGGGGTCTTGGAGGGTTTCATCGGAACGACGGGGAAATGAGGCTTCATCCGTATCCCATCCCCTTCCCCGCGTAAAGTGATTTGCCGGACACCGGCCGGGGCATTCATCGCAAGCATCCTCAGCCATACATCTCCGCATTATGCGAAACCGCGTTTCCAGTGCATGCTGCGGCCATGAAAAACGAACCACGCCCCGTTCTCCACGGTCTTCATCACGTCACCGCCGTCACCGCCCGCGCCCAGGAAAACCTCGATTTCTACACCAAGACCCTCGGCATGAGGTTGGTGAAAAAGACGGTCAACCAGGATGACGTCTCGGCCTACCACCTCTTCTACGCGGATGCCATCGGCAGCGCGGGAACCGACCTCACCTTTTTCGACTGGGCGAACATCCGGCCCGGCCGCAAAGGCGCGGGCAATGTTTCCGAAACCGGTCTCCGCGTGCTCGGCGGCGAAGAATCGCTCAGGCAATGGATCGCCTGGTTCGATGCGCAAGGCGTCAGCCACAATGGCATCGAAACCGTCGACGGTCTGCCAACCCTCGCGTTCGCCGATGGTGAAGGCCAGGCACTCCGGCTCATCGCCGACAGCGACACGTCCGGTGAAACCCACCCATGGCATGGCAGTCCGGTGCCTCTCAGCGCCGCGATCGTCGGTCTTGGCTCCGTGGATCTCACCGTGGCCGATGTCGGACAAACCGCCGCTTTCCTCACCGACATCCTCGGCTTCCGCCGGAATGAAAACGACCCCTCGTTGTTCGAAACCGGTCCCGGAGGTGTTGGAGCCAAACTGCACCTCCATGGATCCACGCAACGTGGCCTGCAAGGTGCCGGTGGCGTCCATCACGTCGCATGGAGGGTGAACGACGAAGCCGAGCTTCTCGCCTGGCAGTCGCATCTCGAAAGCCACGGCCACCCCACCTCCGGCGAAGTCGAAAGGCACTACTTCAAGTCGCTCTACTTCCGGATCCCCGGCGGCATCCTTTTCGAGATCGCCACGGACGGACCCGGCTTCACCGCCGACGGCGAGGACGTGGAGCATCTCGGCGAAACGCTCGCGCTGCCTCCGTTCCTCGAACCGCACCGCGCGGCCATCGAAGCCAACATCAAGCCCCTGGACTACCAACCTTCAAAAGCATGAAAACCTCAGCTCACACCGATTTCATCCACCGCTTCATCCCGGCCGCCGATGTCGCTTCGGCTCCGACACTGCTGCTGCTTCACGGCACGGGAGGAAACGAGAACGACCTGCTCGAATTGGGCCGGTCCCTCGCGCCCGGGGCGAATCTCCTCAGTCCGCGCGGAAAGATCCTCGAAAACGGCATGCCCCGCTTCTTCCGCAGGCTCGCGGAAGGCGTGTTCGATGAGGAGGATCTCATCTTCCGGACGCACGAGCTCGCCGATTTCACCGCCGCCGCGGCGGATCACTACGGGTTCTCCCGTAGTTCGCTCGACGCGGTCGGTTACTCCAACGGCGCGAACATCGCCGCCAGCCTGATGCTGCTCCGGCCTGAAATCCTCAGCCGTGCCGTCCTGCTGCGTGCGATGGTCCCGCTGGTTCCGGAAAAGACACCCGATCTTTCCGGCCGGAAGATCCTCCTCGAAAGCGGCGCCCACGATCCGATCCTGCCGATCGGCAACGCACGCCGCCTCGCGGAAATGTTCCGGAACGCCGGAGCCGATGTCACGCACGACACGCTCGACGCAGGTCATCAACTGACTTCCGCCGAATTGAACACCGCCCGCCTATGGCTGGCACAAACCTGATCCACGTCATGAACGATCCCATCACGAACCTCAAAGCCGTCCGCGCCGGATTGCTCGAACTGCACCGGTCCCTCATCACGTCCGAAAAGCACGTGTTCGAGAAATCCACCGGAACGGCGGTCAATCCCGGCACGCTGCTCCAGTTGCTGGCGGGCGATCCCTGGTTCGAATGGCTCCGCCCCTTCAGCCGGCTCATCGCCGAAATCGACGCCGCATTGTCCGACAAAAAGGTGCCGATCACTCCTGAGAAGGCCGCCGCGCTGCTTGCCGAAGCGACATCGCTCGTCACTCCCGGCGCGGCGGACCACGGATTCGGCGACACCTACCGTG
>DATLIO010000214.1:0-3518 GCA_035539355.1 Luteolibacter sp. | reverse complement strand
CGCATCCGCCACCTGAGCGGCGGAGATCAAACCTGGAACCAGCTGAAGAACCTGCTGAACTGAACGATGAGACTTTTCCGCCTCACGCTCACCACCATTTTCCTGAGAAAGGCCTGGGTCATCTGCGCCTTCTCCATCGTCGTCCTGCCGTTCATCATGCCGTGGCTTTCAAGCACCACGGAAAAACCGATCCTCGTCCAACCCGCCCGCATCCAGACCGTCTGGAGCAGCCTCTGGATCGTCACACTTCTCTGGGGCTTCTTCACCGCCGCGAAACAGGGCGAAACCAACGCCACCTCCGGCACCGGTGAATATTTCCTGACCACCGGACTCTCCCCTTCACGCCAGCTCTTCGAAATCTGGCTGGCGGTCTTCACCTTCATCGCCCCGATGGCCGTCGCCACCGCCGCCATCAGCCAGTTCGCGGCAACCCCCGCGGCGGAGCTCGAACGGGAGATGTGGTGGGTGCTGAACTTCCAGTATCTCGTGCTCTTCCTGCTCGTCACCGCCCCCCTCATCGTCCTCGCCACCGCCCTCGCATCACGATTCGGCGGCATCACCGGCTACATCGTGACCCTGGGCCTCACCCTCTACGGACTCTACGGCGTCGGCTACCTCGACAACCTCCTGAAACTCGAGCAAAACCCCTTTCTCCAAGGCCTCTGGCTTTACTCGCCCCACTACTCCGTCGCGGATCTGACCCAGCGGCTCTACTTCAAATCGGGTGCCCTCCCCAACGCCGCGTTCGGCCAGATGATCTGCTATTTCCTCGGCCTGTTCGCGATCTACGCCGGCGTTTCACGACTCTGCTTCCGCACGAAACTCTCCGCCTGACACCTTGAAGGTTACTTCCTCCATCATCCCGCACATCGTTTCCATCGGCCTGATCGCCGCGGGAGCGATCGTATGCGCGTCGACAGGAAAATCACTGGCATCCGACAAGGACCTCAGGCTCCCCCTCAACCCTTTCGGCATCAATACGAGCCCTTATGGCGAAGTCATCGCGATGGCCATGCAGGGCCCCATGGATGACTACTGGCGGAACAGCGTCAGCTCCCGCGTGACGAACGAACCGCACCCCGGATCCCGGACATCCTTCCGCGACGGGACACGCATGTTCATCGAAAGCCTCGAACGGGCCTCGGTCGACCGCACCAACCCGCGCCCCGCGAGCGAAGCGCAGAAACGCTTCCTCCGCCGCCAGATCGAAGACAAGCTCCGCTTCGCCTACGAACTGGATCCGGGACATTACGGAAACTACGCGTCGTATCACTTTTTCCTCACCGAGCCCGCCGTCGGCACCCGGCGCCATCTGACCATCGAAAGCGTCCTGCTCGCGGACCGCACCATCAACTACTGCTTTTCCCGTAGTGACGATCCGCGGCATGCGCTGACCGCCGCGGCCGCTGCCGGAAACGTGCTTCTCCTGATGTTCAACGAAACCAGCGAAGGCCGCGCCCGTTTCCCCATCGCGAAGATGAAGGAATACCTCGCCATCCTCGACAAGAGCATCGCCCGGTACGAATCCCTGTCCGCCGGATGGGAAAAGACCGGCAACTGGTCCCTCCTTTCCGACTCGCGGATCATCGAATGCCGCGACCGCTTCAGCTACATTCTCAAGACCCGCGAGGTTTCGGTGAAAACCATCCGACGCATCGAAGCAGCACAGTCCGCTTCGACCTCGCTGACCCGCAATCCATCTTCACTCTCCTCTTGAGCGCCTCTGTTCCACCACCACCTCCGCTTTCCGGCCGACCACCGGCCCAGGCTCATTTCCTGCCGGGCATGACCGGCAGGCAGTTGCTCGGCATCATCTTCCGCGTCTGTCGTGAACTCCGGGTGTCGGACATCCAGATGCGCGCGGACCGGCCGGTCTACATCCATACCAACAAGGGCATGGAAATGCTGACCCATCTCGGGATCCTCAGCCCGCAGCACATGGATGAGATCCTCAAGGAACTCATCCGCAACCGGGAGGCGGCCAGCCACGGATTCGGAAAGGACGCCACGATCGACGAACGGGTGGATGACCAGATCCAGCGGGCCATCGATGATTTCGCCAAAACCAAGGTCGCCGACTTCTCGTGCGATGGCATTCCCATGGGTGAAGACGGTGAACGTTCCGGCCGCCTCCGTATCCAGGCCCACCTCAGTTCTTCCGGCCTCGGTGTCACCTGCCGGATCCTCAATGATTTCATTCCGGAACTCGAGCAACTCGGAATCGATCCCGACACCATCGCGACACTCCGGCAGTCGGCCCTGAGGCGCGCCGGCCTCTGCCTCGTCACCGGTCCCACCGGTTCCGGCAAATCCACCACCCTTGCATCGCTGATCGACTGGGTCCGACGCAATCATCCGAAGCACATCGTCACGGTCGAAGACCCGATCGAGTATCAATATCCGGATGACATGGAGGACTCCGAATACCCGGGCCACCGCGTTTCATCTCCAAGCATCGTCACCCAGCAGGAAGTCGGCCGCGACGTCCATTCCTACCGGCAAGGCCTCAAGGATGTCCTCCGGAAAGCACCACACATCATCCTGCTCGGTGAGATCCGGGATCGCGAGGCGATGGAAACCTGCATGGAAGCCGCCCAAACCGGTCACCTTGTCCTTTCCACGCTCCACACCACCGGCGCGGTCAAGACCCTCGGCCGGATTCTGGAACTCTACGAAAAGGAAAGCCACAGCGCGGTTCTCAGCCGTCTTTCCGAAATCCTCATCTTCGTCCATTCGCAGGGCCTCCTCAACGGCACCCAGCGCCGCGTGCTCACCTACGAATTCCTCCAGAACAACGAGGACGCCGTCGCCAGCGCCATCGCCAACTACGACGGCGGCGCGAGATCCCTCGAAGATGTCATCCGCCGCACCGGCAACGTCCAGTGGGACGCCAACCTCAAACGCCTCCTCCAGCGCGGCCTCATTTCCTTCGACACCTACGAAAATGCCCGCATGAACCGCGAGGAACACGAGATTTTCTAAAAACACCGCCCCTTTCTCACCCCTAGATACCCCTTTCCGACGGAATTCAAGAGCATCTTTACATTACATGATCGCGTAATACCCGACCTGTAAAAATTTGATACCTTGGCCCCGTTCGAAAAAACAACACCACACATAAAACACACCACCATGAAACTGACACGCACCACCAAGCGCACCGCAGGTATGACCCTCCTCGAATTGACGGTCGTCATCCTTGTCTTGCTCTCCCTCATCTCGATCCTCTTCGTCGGCGCACGCGCCTGGAAAAAGGGTTCGGATCGTTCGACCAACATCCTCAACCTGCGTAACGCCCAGCAAGCGGTTCGCGGCCACGCCAACATGAACCCGGACGTCACCACGATCGACGAAGACGTGATCTACGGTCCCGCTGATGACGGCGTCGGCGGCTACCTCCGCAAGCCCAACGCCCCAACCGGCGTTACCTCCTACACCGGTGGCGCCGCCAACCCTGCTGCCGGAGTTCTGTGGCTGACCGCCGCTTACTCCGACAACACTCTGGCTCCATCCGCCAC
>DATLIO010000213.1:0-3137 GCA_035539355.1 Luteolibacter sp. | reverse complement strand
AAATAGGCGTGATCGGTCATTGCGGTTTCAAGCGGGTTGGAGCTTTCCTCCATGATGGGTTTTGCAAGGGTGCCGCGTTCATAGGGTTGCACGCGGACGAGCGCGGGCGAGCACGAGGAAAGTGCGGCGAGGGTGAGCAGGAGAGCGGGTTTCATTTCAAAAGGGCTTCGATTTCGGCGGCGTAGGCGGCTTCGGTTTTCGCGCCCTTGAAGCCTTCGTGGACATGGCGGATCACGCCTTTCCTGTCGATGATGTAGGTGGTGGGCATCGCGGGCGGCGCGAAGACGGTGGCGGCCTTTTTGTCCTTGTCGTGGACGGTGGTGAATTTCGCGCCGGTCTTGCCGACGAAAGCCGCATGCTTCGCGGCATCGTCGTCGACGCCGACGCCGATGATGACGACGCCTTTCGAGGCATACTTGTCATGCAGCCGGTTGAACGCGGGAAACGAAGCTTTGCACGGTCCGCACCATGAGGCCCAGAAATCGACGATGACGACCTTGCCGGCGGTGTCCGGGGTTTTTCCGCCGACCAACGTGGAAAGCTTCGGTGCGGCTTGTCCGACTTCCACGGCGGAAAGCGGAGCGATGAGAGAGAGCAGGATGAGAAGGGTTTTCATGCGGCCTGGACGAGGTGTTTGCCGAAGGCGCGGGTGCCTTCGATGCCGGTGGTGGTTTGGGCGCAGACTTCGACGCCGCGCGCGAGGGTGGCGAGATGGAGGCCTTGTTTCACTCCAAGTACGAAAACCGCCGTACTATACGCGCCGGCTTCAAGGCAGGAGTCGGCGATGACGGTGACGGATCGCATGCCGTTGGCGGCGGGCCAACCGGTGCGCGGATCGAGGATGTGGCCGTAGCGTTTCCCTTCGTGGATGAAATGGCGGGCCGCATCGCCGGAGGTGGAGACGGCCTTTCCGCTGACGGCGAGCCCGCCCCAGCAGTGACCGGGTTTCGTGCCGTCCTCGATGCCGACGTGCCAGAACGGATGAACGCCATTGTCGCCGAGGGTCGCGATGTCACGGCCCAGATCGACGAGCACGTCCGTGATGCCGCGTTGCTCCGCCATGCGTCTGAGGAAATCGACGGCATACTCTTTGCCGAATCCGCCGAAATCGAGACCCATGCCGGCGACCGGCAATCGCACCGCGCCGGGTTTGCGTTCGATTTTTTCCCAGCCGGTCAATGCGAGCGCTTCCCGGATGGCTTGTTTCCCGGGGAGCTTTTGGTGGACGGTTTTCCAATCCCAGATCTTCTGCAGCGGAAGCATCGTCGCATCGAGGATGCCGTCGGTGCGTTGGTGCAGATCACCGGCGAGGCGGAGCATGTGCTCCATTTCATCGTCGATGGAAATCCAGCTTTGACCCGCGGCGTCGTTGATTTTCGAAATGAGCGAGGTCGGGCGGTAGCGCGAGAATTTCGCTTCGAAATCGCCGAGCCATTTCAAGGCGTCGGCCGCGAATTGGAGTGCGGTGCGGTCGTCGGAGCAGCGCAGTTTGACCGAGCAGTTCGTCCCAAGCGCCCTGAATCCGAACTGGCGGATGCCGTTCGGATCGGGTTTGAAGCTGAATGCCTGGGACGTGGACATCGGGTTAAAATGCAGCATGAACGCTGAAAGTCCAGATGTCGGCGCTGGGGTAGGCCGCGTCCGGCGAGCGGTTGTCGCTGTCGCCGCTGCCATCCATGACGTAGCGTTCGTAGGCGGCGCTGGCGGTGAAATGGTCGTTGATCCGGTAGTTCACCTTCACGCCACCGCTGATGGTGGTGAGCGATGAAAGCCGGTAGTCGGCGGAATAGTTCGGGCCGGAACCATCGGGATCTGCGCTCGGAGTTCCGACGTCGACGTTGTTGAGCGTGTTGACGAAGAAGTCCGCTTCGTTCTGGTGGTACCAGCGGAAGAACGGAACGACTTCGACATGATCGCCGATTTCCTGACGCCACTCGACGCGGGCGGTCTGCGAAAAGATCCCGTAGTCGTCGTACGAGAAACGCAGTAATCCGTCGATGGCGCCGTGCGCGGGTTCGACGTAGTGGCGGACGCCGAGTTGCAGGACCTGGCGGAAGCGCGAGTCGGGACGGTTCTCCCGATAGAGGTTCACGACCGGGATTTCGATGAAGCCGCCGAAACCATCCGGGATGAAGATCGACTCGTTGCGTTGGACGGCTTTGTAAGGATCGTTGAGATAGCCTTCGGTGTATCCGAGCGTGAGGTTCGCGGTGACGATCGTGTTTTTCCCGAGGATCTGGCTGACGCCCGCGAAGATGTCGTAGGCGTGCTTGTCCTTGTCATCGAGGCCGGGGACCATGACGAGATCGTCGAGGTAGTTGAACCCGAACGTGAGCGTCGTGTTCTTCTGGTTCAGCTCGATCATGTCGGTGATCGCGAAGCCGCGGGAGATGTAGTCGTCCTCTTCACTGCGCGATGCCTCGATCTCGATCCGGTGATCGCCGATCTGCCGGGAGATGGCGCCGAGGAAACCTTCGCGGACATCCTCGAGTTCGGCGAGGAAGGGTTGGATCGTTCCGGGAAGGGCACCGGTCGGGGATGAACCGCTGATCGCGTCGTGGAGATATTGGAAGCGGAAGCCGGTCTTGTCGTCGATGTCGACGGAGCCGCGGAGGTAGTGGGCCTCGACGCGGATGCGGTCGTCATCCTCGTTGTAGTCCTGATAACCGTAATCGAGGGTGAAATGAGGGATTTCCGCCGCGGCACGGGACGCAGGCAGAAGCAAGGGTGTGAGAAGGAGCGGGGTTTTTCGCACGGCGGAAATTTTTTACCGAATGAGATATCCGGTTATCCGAAATGGCGGCGGATGGCAAAAAGGAAAGCACAGCATTGTAGCGGCGGTCTGCGACCGTCGCTGTTTGAAATGCTGAAGCCAGCGTCGCTGGTTGATCGCGGAAATCAGCGACGGTCATAGACCGCCGCTACATTTTCAACCCGTCGTGCGGAGACCCGATGCGATCGCGTTGATCGAGAGCAACAGCTTGGGCAGCAGGGCGTCGGCTTTGGTCTGGCGGTCGTGGGCCAGATGGTTGCGCCATTGGCGGAGGAGATCGATCTGCTGATGGTGCAGGACGCGGAGCGGGGCTTCGCGGATATCGAGGGTCTTCGCCATGCGCGGACGGCGGTCGGCCATTTCC
>DATLIO010000212.1:0-3171 GCA_035539355.1 Luteolibacter sp. | reverse complement strand
CGGAGTTGTTGAGGGCTTGCGGGATGGGGTGGGGGATGTTTTGTTTCCGCCCGGATGCATTTGCGATTATCGGATCAGGAACTCGCCACGCTCGTCGAAATGGTGAGCCTTGCGGCGAACGTCGCTTCGTGGAACCAGAAGGAGACGGCGAACGATCAGGTTTCGGCGTTCGAGGAGCTGGAGAGCAAGATCCTTGAGAAAGCAGGGCATTCCGGGCTGGGTGACTGGATCGAGTTCGACGAGGAGAGCCAGCGGTTCCGGGTGAAGCAGGAGAAGGAGGAGCAGCTTTTCTACCACGAGTGCTACGACGAGTTCCGCAACGAGAGTTTCTGGGACGAGCTGGCGGTCCGGCTTTCGGATCGTGATCTCGCCCGGGCGATCGGGTTCAAGGCGTGGGAGCGGCTGACGGAAGAGCAGCGCCGCGCGCGGACCGGAGACATGGAGAAGCGTTACTGGGAGGAGTTTTCCAAACGCGGGGTGGACCGCGTGTTCATGATCAGCCCGCCGGGCGAGGGCTGAAGATTTCAGGAGACAGGAAACGGTTCCGGCGGCTATTTTTTGGGAAACCGTTGAACGCTCGATCCATCCCATTGGCGAAGTGGAGCAGGGGATTCCTCCTCATTGCGGGTCTCTGCTGCGGAGCGGGGGTTTCAAACGCGCTGGAAATCCGGACGTATTCGGCGGCGCGGCATGACCGTTTCACCGGCTATCCGGGGGCTCCGGAGTTCAACGACTCCGCCTACTATGAAAGCCGTAAGTTCACCGGCGTCGCGTGGATTCCCGGGGAAGGCAACAGCCGGCAGTTCGCGCTGGTTTCACCGAAGCATGTGGTGTTCGCGCGGCATTTCCTGCCCGGCATCGGCACGACCCTGAGGTTCCTCGGGTCGGGAGGAACCGTGGTGGACCGGACGATCACGAACATCCAGGAGGTGTTGAATGGCTCTTCGTTGCCTACGGATCTCTGTCTGCTGACGCTTTCCTCGCCTCTGACATCGGCGGATGGTGTCGCCCATTTCCCTTACCTGAACCTGTCGGCCGAAAGCGCTTACACGAACGCGACGCTGACGGTGTTCGGATGGGATGCGAAGGCGGGCCGGGGAACGGTGAACGGTTTCGAGGATTCGAACATCTCCGGCATCAACACCACACGGTTGATGCGTTTCCGCTACCTGAAGGGGGCCGGAAATCAGGACGATGCCCGGGTGGTGGTGGGGGATTCAGGGAGCCCGACCTTCGGATCCGCAGGGGGGAATCCCGCGATCCTGGGCATCCACACCGCGGCCGGGGAAACGACATTCTTTTACAACGGCTACGATTCGTTCATCCCGCATTACATCGGCGAACTCAATGCGCTGATGGCGGGCGAAGGTTATCGGATGACACCGGCGTATCCACCGGCCGTGACGCTCGCGACGTCGTTGGTGACTCCGTCGCCATTGAAACAAGCCTACGCGGGAACGTGTCATTTCGATCTTTCGAATATGGGTTCGAATGACGCCGGGAACGCGCGGGTGACCTTGCATTTTCCGTCGGGATTCGCTCCGGATTCAATCACCGCGTCGGGTTGGATCGCGGAAAGCCAGGGGCCGCAGGATTGGGTGTTCCGCCGGGCGAATCTGGCGGCGGGCGCCGTTTCGGAATTCCATGTTTCATGGGATGCGTTGCCGGCGGTTTCGGTGATTCCGGTGGATGTGTCGCGCGCCGCGGATGGTTCGCCGTCGGCTTCACAGACGTTCGGGATTTTTCCGTCGCCGACCTTCAAGGCATGGGCCGCGGGTCTGGCGGATGAAACCCAGGGCGGCGATCCGGACAATGACGGCGCGTCCAATCTTCTGGAATACGCGCTCGGCGGAGATCCGGAGTCCGGCGTGATGATTTCGGAAACCGGCGACGCGTTGTTTCCGGTGATCGCGATTGAAAGCGGCCAGGCGGTCGTTCGTTTTCCGGTGCGTGATGATGCGGTGTCGCGCGGCATCACCTATGTCCCCGAGTTTTCGGAAGCATTGGTGAATTGGTCGTCGGTCGATGTTCCGGCGTTGGTCGATGGCACGGCTCCGCATGTTCCGGCGGTTCCCGGATTCCTGCTTAGAACACTTTCATGGAATGCGTCCGATCCGCGCCGTTTCTGCAGGATCCGGGTGACCTTGTCCGAATGATGCCGCCGCCGGTTGACAGGAGCGGCGGCAGCGCGTTTGCTTCGCGGCGATGTCGGCTGATTCGCAACAGGATTTCGCGCTCGCGTTTCTGAGCATCCTTTTCGAAGGGGCGCCGTTCATTCTTCTCGGCACGCTGATCAGCGGGTTCATCGACATCTATCTGCCGGCGGGAACGATGGACCGCTTCCTGCCGAAAAACCGTTTCCTCGCGGTGCTGACCGCCGGTCTGTTGGGCGCGGTGTTCCCCGTCTGTGAATGCGCGGTTGTTCCGGTCATCCGCAGGCTCGTGAAAAAAGGCCTGCCGGTTTCCTGCGCGCTGACCTACATGCTCGCGGCGCCGATCGTGAATCCGATCACGGCGTTGAGCACCTGGAAGGCGTTCCAGGGCCAAGGCGCGGGGATGATGACGAGCGGACGTCTGATGCTTGGTTTCGCGGTCGCGGTTCTTGTCGGTCTTGTCGTTTCGCGGATGAAACTTTCGTCGGTGCTGAAGCCCGCCCTGGCGGACAGCCTTTCCGCGAAGGAGCCGGAGAAGAAGCAAGATCACGGAGATTGCGGACACGACCACGATCATGAGGGTGGATGCTGCGGTCATGACCACGGCCACGATCATTCCCATGACGATGACAACCGGATGACCGCCGCGTTCCGCTCCGCGATGAAGGATTTCGTGGATGTCGCGGTTTACTTCACGATCGGTGTCGCGATCACCGCGCTGTTCAACACCGGCATCGCTCCCGGTGCCGAATGGCTGGACAGTGTCGCCGGCAATCCCGCCGGTGCTCCCGCCGCGCTCATGCTGCTGGCATTCGTGCTGAGCCTCTGCAGCACGTCGGACGCGTTCATCGCGGCGACGCTCCACAAGTTCACCTGGGGCGCGAAACTCGCGTTCCTGACCTTCGGGCCGATGATGGATGTGAAACTCCTGTTCCTTTACCAGACGGTATTGAGGAAACGTTTCATCGCGGCGTTGGCGATCGGCCTGTTCATCGTGATCGGCGCGGCATCGATCTTC
>DATLIO010000211.1:0-3800 GCA_035539355.1 Luteolibacter sp. | reverse complement strand
GTTTTCACCCGTGCGAAAAGTTTCGGACCGGATTGCGGCGGAAGCCGGAACAGCACGCGGGCCGCGCGGCCGTCGATGTCTTTCGCGATCATCGGCCGCCAGACGGCGCCGGCGGAAAGATCATCGGAAATCTCCAGAACGGCCTGTCGGACTCCGGCGGGTGTTTCGGCTTCGACCGTGAACTGCCCGGCGGCGTCGAAGCCTGTGGAGCGGGTCTTCGGCCCGGCGGCGCAGACCATCGTGGTGAAACAGACGCCGAGCAGGGATGCGAGGAGAAGCTGCAGGTTCATATTCGCGTTTCTTCCGGATCCCTTCGATTTGGTAAATGGTCCGAAAGGTGAAGAGGCTCCTGCTTTCCATCCAGCGCGTCCGGGGTCTATAAAGGGGCATGGATCATCCTGCGGGCACCGCCACCCATCCTCTCGCCGCGAGCGAGGAGTGGTTCCGCGTGCTCTTCGAACGGGGCGCCGACGCGATGACCTTGCTTGATCCCGAGACGTTCGAGTTCATCGATGGCAACGACGCGTTCGTCCGCGCTTCGGGCATCCCGCGTGAATCGATCACGGAGTACAATTTCCTGAAAGTCACCCCGCCGTTCCAAGCCGATGGCCGGACCAGCGCCGAAGTGGGAAGGGAAGTGGTGGGGCTGGTTCTGCAGAACGGCAGCCATCGCTCCGAGTGGCTCACGCGCCGTTCGGACGGCAGCGAGGAATTCATCGACGTCGTTTCGACGGCGCTGCCGTGGAACGGAAGAACGGCGATCCTCAGCATCGCGAGGAACATCGATGCCGCGAAGAGGATCGAAGCGGAGCTGCGTCTTTCCGAGACCCGCTGGCGTCGGGTGTTCGAGCAGATCCCGATGAGCATGCAGATCTTCGCCCCCGATGGCTCGACGCTGCAGGTGAACAAGGCGTTCGAAGGATTGTTCCACCTGCTCATGGACGATCTCAGGGACTTCAACATCCTCCGTGACCAGCAGCTTGAGCTGGCCGGCGTGAACGTGGAGATCCGCCGCGCCTTCGAAGGGGAGATCTCGGTGGTTCCCGCGATTCCTTTCGAACTGAAAACCTCGCCCGACCAGGAAGCGAAAGGTGTGCGCTGGATCGGATCCACGATGTTCCCGGTATTCGATCCCGAGGGAAAAATCATCGAAGTCGTGTGCGTCCATGAGGATCACACGGCCCGCAAGCTGGCCGAGGAAGAGGTCCGGAAGCTCAACCAGACGCTCGAGCAGCGCATCGCCGAAAGAACCGCCGAGCTCAGGATTTCCGAAGAACGGTTCAAGCAGCTCTTTGAATTCTCACCGCTCGGGATGGCGCAGGTCGACGAGCAGGCCGCGTTTCATCAGGCGAACCCCGCGTTCTGTGAATTGGTCGGATACACGGTCGATGAACTCCGCTCGATGAGCTACTGGAACATCACGCCGGAGGATTACTACGATGAACAACGTAGTTCGATCGACCGGCTCGACCGGACCGGTCGTTTCGGTCCTTTCGACAAGGAATACATCCGCAAGGACGGCCGGAAAATCCCCGTCCGGTTGAATGGCGTGCGCGTGGTTTCGTCCGAAGGCGAAGTGCAGATCTGGGGGATCGCGGAGGATATCTCCCATCAGGAGGAAGCCGAGCGCGCGTTGCGTGAATCGGAGGAGAAATTCAAGGCGCTGTTCGAGTTTTCACCGCTGGGCATGGCGCGTGTGACCAAGGAAGGACACCTGTTGCAGGTGAACGAATCCTTTTCACGGATGATCGGCTACACGCGCGAGGAATGCACGGAGCTGACGTACTGGGACATCACCCCCGCCAAATACGAGGAGCAGGAACTGCTGATCCTCGAGCTGGTTTATCGCGACGGCCGCTTCGGGCCGTTCGAAAAGGAATACATCCACAAGGATGGTCACCTGGTGCCGATCGTGATCAACGGCATGTTGATCAAAGGCGCGAAAGGTGAGGATGAGCTTTGGGGGATCGTCGAGGACATCACGCCGCGCAGGCAGGCGGAGCAGGCGATCCGTGAGTCGGAGAAGAAGTTCCGCACGCTGTTCGAATCATCCAGCCAGGGCGTGATGCTGCATGACGAGAATCATTTCTTTTCCGAAGTGAATCCGGCGGCGGCGAAGATCCTGGGGCGGGAACCCGAGGAATTGATCGGGATGCATCCTGCGGAGCTTGCGCCGTTGCATCAGGCCAACGGCGAGCTTTCCGAAACCGTGGCGAAGCGTGAGATCCAGAAATGCGTGGACACCGGCTTCGCGCAGTTCGAGTGGACGCACAATCACAAGGAGGGGCATGAAATGCGGTTGGAGGTGACCCTCAACCGGATCCCGCACGGTGAGAAAAATGTCATGCAGGCGGTGATCTCCGACATTTCCGAGCGCAAGCGGGCGGAGATGGAGTTGAAGCGGTCGCTCGAACGGGAGCGCGAGCTGAACCAGCTGAAGAGCAATTTCGTTTCGATGGTTTCGCATGAGTTCCGCACGCCGTTGGGGATCATCCAGTCCTCGGCGGAGATCCTTGATGACTATCTCGACCAGCTCGAGGCGGCGGAAAGAAGCGAGCAGCTGCAATCCATCATCAAGAACTCGCGGCGCATGGCGGGCTTGATGGAGGATGTGCTTCTCCTCGGGCGGCTCGATTCCGGAAGGATGGAATATGTGCCCCGTCCGCTGGATCTCGCGGCGCTCTGCCGGCGGCTGGTGGATGAGGTCAGTTCGGTGACCGACGCGCGTTGTCCGATCGAGTTCTCCACGACGGATCTGCCTTCCGAAGCGCTGGTGGACGAGCGCCTGCTGCGTCACATCCTGCTGAACCTCCTCAACAACGCGGTGAAGTATTCGGCCGACGGCCAGGCGGTTTGCTTCAAGGCGCTGGTCGTGGATGGAGCGGCGCGGTTCGTGATCCGCGACCAGGGCATCGGCATTCCGGAGGAAGATCTGCCAGGTTTGTTCGAAGCGTTCCGCCGTGGATCGAACGTCGGCCAGACGCCGGGCACCGGCCTCGGTCTGGTCATCGTCAAACAGAGCGTCGAGCTCCATCAAGGCGACATCCAGGTCGACACCGAACAAGGCACCGGCACCACTTTCACCGTCACCATTCCACTGACCCTTTCATGAAGACCATCCTGATCATCGAGGACGAGCCCGAGATGCGCCGCAATCTGGCGACTATCCTCCGTCTTGAGAAATACCATGCGCTTGCCGCCGAGAATGGTCGCGCGGGCGTCGACGCCGCCTTGAAGGAAAAACCGGATCTCATCCTCTGCGATGTCATGATGCCGGAGCTGGATGGTTTCGGGGTCCTCAAGGAGCTGCGCGCGCATCCTGAAACCGAAGCGACGCCATTCATCTTCCTCACCGCGAAAGGCGAGAAGCTCGACATCCGGTCCGGGATGAACCTCGGCGCCGATGATTACCTGACGAAGCCCGTGGCGAAGGCGGATCTGCTGGATGCGATTTCCTCACGGCTCAAACGCGCGGAACAAACCGCGGTGCAGGAGTTCAATCCGAACTTCGCTTCCGCCGTGCCGCTGGAGAAGGCGTTCGGCCTCACCCCGCGGGTCGCGGAAACGTTGCTCTGGCTTTCTCAGGGGAAAACGAACGGTGACATCGCGGTCATCCTCGGCATCAGCGAGAGCACCGTGAAGAAGCACGTTCTTGAGATTTTCGCCGCGCTCAATGTGGAGACACGCACCGCCGCGTGTCTGGAAGCGGTGGAAGCGCTCAGCGGGAAATGAACTTTCAGGCGTGTTTCGGCGCGTGCTTCGCGGTGATCGGTTTCGGTCGCTTCAGGTACTTGATGAAC
>DATLIO010000210.1:0-3254 GCA_035539355.1 Luteolibacter sp. | reverse complement strand
GATGGGCGTCGCTCAGCTCGATCCGGGTGAGCCGGAACTTCTTCTTGATCAGCTCGGTCTTGTTGAAATCGAGGACGATGCGTTCGAGGCGGGACACTTCTTCCGTCCGCTCTTTGTCCGAGAAAATCCGGACACCCCGGGCGACGAGTCCTTTGAACGGGATGTAGGAAAGGGAATCGATCGTGAGGAAAGAGCCCTGTTTGACCAGTTCCGCCTCGATGGTCGCGCGCCAGGTTTCCGGCAGGCCGGTCCGGTTCGCCCACCAGAGGCCGCCGCCCGCCGCAAACACGATCAACGTCGCGACGATGAAAAGCACCGTGCGGAGATTGTGGATGAAGCGCTTGTGTCCCATGGGCCGTACGCCGGGAAATCTACGCGATCAGCCCGACTTCACGAAAGGAAAAGTAAGCACGCCGTCCCGGAGAGGGTCGGCCGATGATGATATGGTCGAAGAAACGCACGTTCATCAGTTCGGCGGCTTCGATGATGCGGCGGGTGATCGATTCGTCCGCACGGCTGGGCGATGGATCGCCGGACGGATGGTTGTGGATGAGCAGGAAGGCATAACCGGCGCGGGTGATCACCGGACGCAGGATTTCCCGCGGATGGGCGGAGGCTTCGTTCACACCGCCGACCGAAATGACGTTCGTCGCGAGGTGGTTCAGGCGGGTGTCGAGGACGACCACGAGGACCTGCTCGTGCGGAAGATGGGCGAGTTGGGGCGCGAAGTGCCGGTAGATGGTTTCCGGATCCTCCAGCGGCTGCCGGTCGATCTGCTCCCGGGAAACGCGGGCTCCGAGTTCGAAAGCGGCGGCGAGTTTGGAAGCTTTCGCCAACCCGAGTCCTTTCTCCTTCGCCAGTTCCGAAACCGGCATCGAGCCGAGCGCGGTCATCGAGCCGTATTTCCGGAGAAGATCCCGTCCGATGGTGATCGCGCTGCGACCTTTCGTTCCGGTGGAAATGAACAGGGCCATCAGCTCCGCATTGTCCAAAGAACCGGGCCCGAGCCGGGAAAGCTTTTCACGAGGTCTTTCGCCGGAGGGGAGGTCTTGGATGCGGTCGGTCATCGACCCGGAATAAAGCGGAGAATGGGTTTTTCGGGAAGCGCTATTCCGCTTTTTTCAGGATCTTGTCGCGCTCCGTGACGAAGAGCCACTGGCTGGCAAAGACGACAAGCGCGGCGGCGACTCTTCCAAGAAGCAACGGGACTCCGTCATCGACAGAAACCCAGATCAGCAATGGCAGGAGGATGGTTCCGAAGATCGGGATCAGAATTCTCGGCACGGCTTGTG
Source organism: Luteolibacter sp. (assembly GCA_035539355.1). GTDB lineage: Bacteria > Verrucomicrobiota > Verrucomicrobiia > Verrucomicrobiales > Akkermansiaceae > Luteolibacter. The sequence continues at coordinate 1,962 of DATLIO010000210.1, read as the reverse complement.
CCGGATTCGCCAGCATGCACGGAGGCATGACTGCCGCCCAGATGGCCCCCAACAGCCAGCCGTGGCTGCCATTGCTGGTAAGCCCCCACAGGACCCCCATGGAGAGTCCCGCAAGAATCGAGGCGAATTTCATCATTCTGGATGATCCTCCGGACATTATTTCTCCTTCGCTTCGTAGTCGAAAACGACGGCCTTCTCCAGAAGTGGCTTCACTTTTCCGACGAAGGCCTGGTGGGCGGCGTGGGGGAGGTATTTCTCAAGATCCGCCTTGTCCTTGAAAGTGACGAGGAAGGCGTGGGTGAGCCCGTTGTTGAGACCGACCTCGGCGTTGTCCATCGTTCCGCATTCGAAGTCCTTGATGACGTCGATCTGGCTCGGGAGCTTGGCGAACTCGGTCTGGATTTCCTTCACCTGCTCGGGCGTTGCGGTGGATTTGAACTGGAACAGGACGATGTGGCGGAAGTCTCCGGCGAACGAGGTGGCGGTCATGAGCGAAAGGGCGATGAGGAGTTTTTTCATAAAGGGAGATACTTGGGGTTTCCCATGAAAGTGTCGAAAAATTTCGGCGGCTGGCGGCGCTGTGTTAGTGTCAGACCATGAGTTGGGTGCTGTTTTTCGATGGCGATTGCGCGTTCTGTTCGGAATCCGTCCGCAGCGCCGTGAAATTCGACCGGCATCAGGTGCTCAAATTCGCCCCATTGCAGGGAAAATTGGCGGAGGAAAAGGGCTTCGCCGGGCACGCCAGCAAGAAGGGGGGCTCGATGGTCCTGTTGCGGGAAAGCGACGGGAAGGTCTTTTTCAGGAGCGACGCGGCGATCGAACTGGCGCGTGCCCTCGGCGGCTGGTGGAGGCTGCTGATCCCGGTGAAATTCGTTCCGCGGGTGATCCGGGACGCCGTTTACCAGTGGATCGCCGACCACCGGTATCTGATCTCGGAAAAGGGCAATTTCTGTGCGATGCCCGATCCGGAGGTCCGGAAACGCATTCTGGAGTAGCCGGAACACCGCGGAATCCGTCTTGAAATGCCGGTTGCGGCGTGCATCCTCGCCGCCCGCCATGGCCGCACCTGCTTTCCAAGCCCTTCCTGGTTTCCGCGATTTCACGCCCCGTGAATGCGCGATCCGGAACTATTTGTTCGAGACCTGGCGCGGTGTGGCACGCCGTTGCGGTTACGTTGAGTACGAAACCCCGATCCTTGAGGACACGGGACTTTACCTGAAAAAGTCCGGCGGTGAGCTCTCCTCGCAGCTTTTCCGATTCGAGGACCAGGGTGGCCGTGACGTCACGCTTCGTCCGGAAGTGACCGCTTCGCTGGCGCGCCTGATCGCCGAGCATCAGCGGAATTATCCGAAGCCGATCAAGTGGTTTGAGATCGGCCAATGCTTCCGTTACGAGAAACCGCAGAAAGGCCGCGGCCGCGAATTCCACCAGTTCAACGTCGACATTTTCGGTGAGGCCGGACCGGCCGCTGATGCGGAGCTGATCTCGCTGGCGATCGAGTCGATGCTCGCTTTCGGATTCGTCGCCGGTGATTTCGTCGTCCGCATTTCCGACCGCCAGGCGTGGATCGATTTCGCGAACGCGAAAGGCATCGCCGAAGACAGTCATCCGGATTTCCTCAACATCATCGACAAGATCGAACGCGAGAAACCCGACGTGCTCGCTCAGAAACTCGGCGCATTCTCGCTGACCGTCGACGAGGTGAAAGGTTTCATCGCCGATCCTGCGAACGCATCGCTGGCCTACAACGCGATCAAGCAGGACCTGACGGCCCGCGGTTTCGGCGACTACGTCGAACTGGATCTTTCGATCGTCCGCGGCCTCGCCTACTACACAGGCGTGGTGTTCGAAGTCTTCGATTCGAAGAAATCGATGCGCGCGGTTGCAGGTGGCGGTCGCTACGACACTCTGATCGACACGATTTCCAATGGTGCGACCGATCTTCCCGCGACCGGTTTCGCG
>DATLIO010000209.1:0-2451 GCA_035539355.1 Luteolibacter sp. | reverse complement strand
GCCTAGAATGACTTTCCCGGCGACGGGAACCTCCTTCTTCCAGATCGCGAACGGCGCGAGATTGCCGTTCCCCGGCCCCTTCTTGATCGGGATGCCGCTTTCCGGCAGGGGCGCGTTTTCGAGTCCTATCGTGGCTCCGGTATCGGTGAAATCCCTCACCAACCACTCCGGCGCCGCCACACGGCTGTCGACGAAAAGATAGATCACCGACGGCACGGCGACATCGACCAGCAGTTCGAGATTTTCGTTTTTCGATCCGGCTCCATAGGTCTGGACCAGATCGGCGCCTCCAAGCCAGATCGGCATGCCGCCACCATCGAGTCCATTCCATTCGTGGCGCTTCGCAATGAATGCCCGCGCGTCCTCACGCATGCCTCCGCGGAGGATCCGGTAGTAAAAATTCGACTTCGGATTGTGGAGATTGTCGAAGACCGCGGTGATGACGGATTCGGAATCCGGAGCACCATTGGAATACCACTCGTCATCCCCTTCCGGCCCGGAAGTGATGCTGCTGATGCGGCTGACCTGCCGGTCGAAATTCACCCGGACCGCCTCGCCTTCGACCAAGCGATTCACGGAAGATTCCTTTTTCGAGTCATGCAGTTCGACCTCGCCTTGGAAAACCACGACATCCGTGTGACCGGACTCCGTGACCTCGACACCGAAGCGCGTTCCCAGGTCGACCACCTTCGTCTGCGCCGTTTCAAGAATGAAACCCTTCGCGTTCTCACCGACATCGGTGGTGACCTTGCCGCGGACCACCCGCAGATGCATCGGATTCACGAACCGGAGATCCGCCGGCCCGGTCACCGCAAAGGTCGCGCCGGATTCCAGACGGAAGCGGAAAAACCCCGGCGGCATCTGGAGATCGCTCAGCGAAAGCGTGGCACCCGTCGCCAGTTCGAAAGGCGCGTCGGTTCCGGAACGCGCCGCTTCCAGAACTTCAAGTCTCACGTTGCCGGCCGTCGAGGGAGCGGGCGGTCCGGTCGGTTGCCTTTGCCAGAGGAAAATCCCACCGATCGCCAGAGCCGCGGCCACGCCGATCCACGCGGAACCCCAACTTTTCCTCGCGGGAGAAAATTCCACGGGCACGATGTTTTCCGGGGCCGCCGCGCCCGACCGCCATTGCAGCAACGCATGCGCCCGGATCTGTTCCTGGTATTCGGCGACAAAGGCCGGTTCACCGCGCATCAGATCCCTCAGACGTGCGAGATCATCCGCCGATGCGTCGCCGTCCAACACCGCGGCCATCAGGCCCTCGAATTCGGCTTGGCGGGAGTTCACGAACCCACCTCCTGCTGGAGTTTCGACTTCACACACTCCATCAGGACTTTCCTGATCCGGTAGAGGTTGGCGGCGATCGCATTTTCAGCCCGACCCGCTTTTCCGGCGATCTCGCTGACGCCTTTGCCATGGAAATAGCGCGAATCCAACAACTCACGCTGGGCGGGAGGCAGGAGGGTCAGGCAATTCTCAAGGGCCTCCAGCTGGCGATCCGCCCTGACGTCCTTCACGTCGAACTCGTCCGCCACCCGGGCGACCAGTTCATCGTCCAACACCAACCGGCTGCGGGACTGCTTTTTCCGCCAGGCCATCACCTGGAATCGAGCGAAGGTGTAGGCCCATGGCAGGAACGGCCGAGAAGGATCGTAATCCCCCGCCTTGTTCCAGAGAACGATGTTCGTCTCCTGCAACACGTCCGCCGCCCCTTCCGCCCCGCCCAGCAGCGCGGAAATGAAGACGTAGAGCGAACTCTGGCATCCCGTGAGATGCCCGACAAACGCTGGAGTGTGTCCGGGACTGGAAGAATCTGCGGCCATTGGCTTCAACAGGATTTAGCCCCAACCCGGAAAATATGACGCGAAAAAATCCGACCGGCCGGACAAACCAATCACGATGGACGCCAATCACGTCCCTGGTCTCCTGGCGATCCTCGCTCATTTCACCGGAGTTTCCTCCCCCGGAGACGGCAGTGACCTCGGGAGGATGAGGTAGAGGACGCAGAGCAACAGAGGCAGGATCACCCAGTAGGGGATCATGAACGCGACATGCGAAATTCCATCGCATTCAAGATTGGGGACGCTGAAATGGTGCGGGAAAAATCCCCGGGCATAGTCGTTCGGCAAAGGGCTCGCACGGCCGATGTGGAAATCAAAACCCATCCCGTTCGTTCCGTACGCCCCGAAAATTCCCGATGGGGACGTGCCGGCGACAACCATCCAGCCACGGATCGGAAGGATGATCCCGTGATTCCAGTTCGCGGAGTAAATCCACCAGCCAACGACCACCGCGACGATGCTTCCAACCCCTGCCTGCCACCGTTTGTTTCGCCGGGCGGAATGGAGGCGGCTGGGTTTCATGCGGGAAAATCAATCGGTCTCAATCGCGGAGACCAGCCCCTGCTCATCAAAATGAACCACGGCGTCCGTCCAAGGTTGCGCGGTGTAGGCC
>DATLIO010000208.1:0-7710 GCA_035539355.1 Luteolibacter sp. | reverse complement strand
CCTTCTCGGCCACGCTCGGTTCGAACCTCCACAGCGCGGACTTCTTCTCTTTCTTCACCAGCATTTCCTCGAACGCCGCTTCGCGGCCGTAGGCTTTCGAAATGCGGCGGTAATACTCCAACGCCAGACCGCCCACGGCCGGGCTGTTTTGAAAGGGGCCGTGATTGTCGATGTCCGTGCCGCCGAGACCTTCCGTCGCCATGCTGCCGAGATGGTTGCCGGGTTCGAGCAGGATGACCGATTTCCCTTCCTTCGTCGCCTGCACGCCGGCGACCACCCCCGCGCTGGTGCCGCCGTAGATGACGATGTCCGCGGAGAAATTTTCGGCATGGAGGCATGGAGCGAGCGAAATGGCGGCGAGGACGGGAAGGGCGCGGGTCATGGGTTCTGTGGAAAATCGTGAAGTTTATGGAGTCGGACGTCTACGGCAAAGGGACGCGGAAACTTGTCAGTCCATCGTCCGGGCGGCCGCGTCCGACACGAAAACGCCGGTTCTGGAGAAAACACAAACCGATGTGTCAAACCCGGCGGCCCGCGACAACCGTGGGGGAAGACGTCAAAAGATTCTCATGAAACCTTCCCTTTTTCTGTTCATTGCTCTTTCCGCACTATCGGTCCAAGGACTGCGGGCCGCGACCCTTGTCAGCTACACCTTCGGCACCGGAGCCGCCGCGGATTTCAATCCGACGACCACCGCCGGTTCCATTTTCTCGAGCGTGACGGCCATCACCGCCGGTTCCGGAGTGACGTTGGAGAGCAGCGGCGTCGATCTCGGCGGCAGCGGCTTGCGGGCCATGGGCGTCGATGGGCCCAATGCGGTGTCCAGCACCGAAGCGTTCGCGATTTCCACCGGGCGTTTCATCTCGTTCACCCTGACGCCGCAGGTCGGCCAATCGTTCGATCTCGGCTCCATCGCGTTCCGTGCGAACATCGGCGGACCGAACACGGCGAACGAGTTCTCCATCCAGGTCGACACCGGCTCCGGCTTCAACACCGCCGCGACGGGAATCGTCACGGCCGAAAGCGGCAGCACCGGTTCGCCACGCAACATCTTCAACCTCGCGCTCACTCCTCCCAGCGCCGGCGCCTACACGGGCATCACCACGCCGACCACCATCCGCATGGTGTTCTACGACACCACCGCGACCCCGGCAACCTGGGATGCATGGGTCCGCCTTGATGACATCTATCTGGACTCGACGGTGATCCCCGAGCCGGGCAGCGCCTTGCTGGGACTTCTCGGAGCCGGTTTCCTGATCCGCCGCCGCCGCTGATCCGGGGCGGAGAAACGTTCCGTCCGTTACAATCTCCCGCATTGCCAACCCCGCCCGTCTTGGAATGCTCCGCAGCGATGCGAAACCCATTCCTCACCGCGCTCGCCTTCCTCGGACTCACACTTTCCGCATTCTCCGAACCGGAACGCATCCGTGACGTCATCTACACGAAGCACGACGGCGTCGCGCTCACGATGGACATCTTCAAACCGGAGAAACCCAACGGCGCGGGCATCATCAAGATCGTCAGCGGCGGGTGGAAATCCAACCACAACGGCATCAACGACGGCGGCTGGCCGGAGGGCGGTTACACCACCTTCGTCGTCGTCCACGGCACCCAGCCGCGGTTCCATGTCGATGAAATCGTCGCCGATCTCAACCGGGCCGTGCGCTTCGTCCGTGCGAACGCCGCGACCTACGGAGTCGATCCCAACAAGCTCGGAGTCACCGGCAGCAGCGCCGGCGGCCACCTTTCCCTCATGCTCGCCACCCGCGGCGGGGAAGGGGACAAGAACGCGCACGATCCCATCGACCGCGAAAGCAGCGCCGTCAACGCCGTCGCCGTCTTCTATCCGCCGACCGATTACCTGAACTGGTTCGAGGATGGCGACAACGCGGTCGGCATCGGCCGTCTCTCCGCCTATGCCGGAGCCTTCGGCCCCGAATCCGCCACACCTGAAGGCCGTGAAAAACTCGGCCGCGAACTTTCACCCGTCTACTGGGTCCACAAGGAACAACCGCCCGTCTACATCGTCCACGGCGATGCCGATCCGCAGGTCCACGTTTCCCAAGCCGACCGATTCCTCAAGCGCTGTCAGGAAACCGGAGCCACATGCGAAGTCCTCATCCGCAACGGCGCGGCTCACGGCGGTTGGCAGGAAATGAAGGACGACACCCTGCGCATGCGCCAGTGGTTCGATCTCCAGCTCCTCGGCAAACAACCCGAAAAGCCTTTCACCTTCGGCAAGTCCTCGCTCCCGAGCACGCCGGTGAAGAAACCGTAGGCCTCACTGGGCGCCGCGTTTTGAAAGGGCTTCGAAGACCGGGCCCGGGACGTAGCGCTTCACCGTGTCTTCCCAACCGACGGGGCCGGTCAGGGATTTGATCATGCTGGAGGAAACCTCGGCGATGTCGCGCGGGGGCATGAGGAAAACCGTCGTGACCTCGGGCGCCATGTCGGCGTTGAGGTGTTTCATGACGCGCTCGTATTCGTAGTCGTGCGAGGAACGGATGCCGCGGAGGATGTAGGCGGCGTTCATTTTCCGCGCGTAGTCGACGAGATAGCGGTTGTCGAAATGCTCGATGGAAAGCCGGTCGTGCGCGGGGATGGAGGCGCGCAGGAGCTCGATCCGATGCGGGACGGTGAACGTGTAGGTTTTCGACGGGTTTTCGCCGATGGCGACGATGAGACGGTCGAAGAGTTCGAGTCCGCGTTCGATCATCCAGAGATGGCCGTTGGTGGGGGGATCGAAGGAGCCGGCGTAGACTGCGGTGCGCATGGGATGGGGAAATGATGAACATCGGACGCCGGACGTCCAACATGGAATGAGAGCCGGGAGCGCGGGCCTCCGGCCCGCAGGTGAGTTGGTAAACGTGGGTCGAAGACCCACGCTCCTTAAAGCGTGCCTTGGTTGAGGGCGTGGACGGTTCCTCCGGAAGGAGAGGTGAATTCGTAGGAATGGCGGAGGGTGCCGGTGAGGTAGTCTTTCGCGGCGGCGACGGCCTGCGGGAGGGGATCGCCCAGCGCGAGTCGGGCGGCGATGGCGGAGGAAAGGGTGCAGCCGGTGCCGTGGGAACCGCGGACATCCAGGCGCGGGGTGGTGAAGCGGTGGACGGCGCCGTTTTCAATGAGGAGATCGAGGCAGTCCGGCGAATCGAGATGGCCGCCTTTGAGGAGGACGTTGGTTTGATAAAGCGAGGCGAGTTTCCGCGCGGCGGGTTCGAGCGAGGCGGCGTCGGGGATTTTTTCGCCGAGCAGGGTTTCGGCTTCGGGGAGATTCGGGGTGATGAGGCGGGCGAGCGGGAAAAGTTTTTCGCGGTACGCACCGACGGCTTGCGGATCGAGGAGTGAGTCGCCGGTGGAGGCGATCATCACCGGGTCGACGACGAGCGCCGCGGGTTTCCGTTCGGAAAAGATCCGGGTCAGCGCCTCGATGTAGGGCGTCGCGAGAAGCATGCCGGTTTTCACTGCGGCGATTTCAAACGCGTCGAACATCAGCCCGACCTGATCGATGACGATTTCCAACGGGACGGGATGGACGGCGCGGACGACGTTCGCGGTTTCGGAAACGATGCACGTGACCGCGGTGAGCCCGTGGACGTTGAAATGCTGGAAGGTTTTCAGATCGGCCTGGATGCCTGCACCGGAAGAACAATCGGAGCCGGCGATGGTCAGGGCGACGGGTGGAGCGGTCATCGGGGCGATTGAGACCGGCGGCGGGCGTGTCGGCAATGGTTTCTTGCTTGGCAGCCCGGCGATGCGGCTGAACCATCACGGCATGGCAGGTGCGATCCGGGAATTCGAAGGCTTACGCGTCAGGGTGGATGACGTGGTTTACATGCCGAGCCTGGATGCTCCGAAGGAGAAACCGCATCCGTTCGTGTATTTCATCTCGATCCACAATGATTCGCCGATGCCGGTGAGGATCAAGGGCCGCAAGTGGGTGGTGAAAGAGGACGGCGGCGACATCGTGGTGGTGGAAGGCGACGGAGTGGTCGGGCAGACGCCGTTGATCCAGCCCGGTGAACATTTTTCCTACAACAGCTATCATGTCGTGGGCGTGAACGCTGAGGTCAATGGAGCGTTCTTCGGAGAAACCGCGACGGGTGAGTGGATTTTCACGCGCATCCCGCAGTTCCGGTTGGTGGTCCCGGTGGCATGAGATGTAGCGGCGGTCTATGACCGTCGGTGGTTTCCGTAAGAATGAACTGCGACGGTCATAGACCGCCGCTACATTCACTAAGAAATCACTTCATCCATCACGACATCATGCGGCTCGCCGAAGACGTCGGGGACGATTTGTTCTTCGCGGCAGACGCCGATTTTCCATGCGTCGCCGCGGGCGTTGGCGAGCATGCGATCGTAGAAACCGCGTCCTCTTCCGAGGCGTCCGCCGTATTCGTCGAAGGCGAGGCCGGGGCAGATGAAGGCGTCGATTTCGTGGAATGAAATGGCTTCGAGAGTGATCTTCGGTTCGGCGATGCCGAAGGCTCCGGGTTCGAGGTCGCTGCGGAGATCAGAGACGTGGTGCATCACGAGTTCGCTGCCTTCGACACGCGGAAAGACCCAGCGGATGTCTTTGAAATCGGTGACGAGGGAGGTGAGGTCGATTTCGCCGGGCAGCGGCGAATAACAGGAAATGGTGCGGAGATCGGGATGACCGCGGAGCCAGTCGCGGACTTTCGAAAGGACGCCCTCGGTCTCCGTGAACGGGGTCGCGAGCAGACGCCGCATTTCGGTGCGGAGTTGTTTTTTAAGGGCGCTGGAACCGGGAATTGCCACTTGCCAAGATCGGGTGTGTCTCCATCCTTAGTGGCGATGATGCGGGTTTGGCAAGTGATGGCGCTTTCCGCCTTCGCGGCCGGTAGCCTTCCGGCGCAGGAGGAGGCGGGGAAATTCGCGTGGGCTCCGATCCGTGCGGAGGGCCGGACGTTTTCTCCCGAACTGGGCATGCTCGATTCCGAGCGCGAACAATATGCGACGAATTTCGCGAATCTGGCGGTGAACCGCGTGGCCGCGGCGAAGGCGACACCGGCTTCGCTGGAACAGGCGCGCAAACTGGTTTCGCTGGCGCTGCATCTTTCGCCGCGGAACAAGCGGGCGGTGATCGTGAATTTCCAGTTTTCCCAAGGCACGCTGCCGGAGCCGGTTGCGGTGGATTTCAGTGCCGATGCGATGGCGCGGCTGCTTTTCACAAGGGCCGCGTTGCTGTTGAAACAGGAGGGTCAGGAAAATCAGATCGTCGCGCGGATGTTCACGCAGCTGGCGGCGCAACTGGATCCGAAGAACGAGGAGGCGGTTTACGCGAGCGAAGTGCAGCGGTTGGACCATGGGGAGATCGATTGGTCGGTGCTGACCCACGCCCAGGCCGCAACCCGGAAAGCCCCCTGACATGCCGGTTGAGATCGAGCGGAAATTTCTCCTGGCCGATGGTTCGTGGCGGGATGTCGCGGGCCGGGGTGTCCGGATGAGCCAGGGCTATCTTTCGAAACAGCGCGGCCGGACGGTCCGGGTGCGGGTGGCGGGGGAGCAGGCGTGGCTGACGATCAAAGGGGCGTCGGAAGGAATTTCCCGGGCGGAATTCGAATATCCGCTCCCGGTGGATGAAGCCGTGCAGTTGCTGGAGCTTTGCGAGCCCTCGGTGATCGACAAAACCCGCTACGAAATCCCGTTCGGCGGGCATGTCTGGGAAGTGGATGTCTTTCACGGTGAGAACGAAGGGCTCGTCGTCGCGGAGATCGAGCTCGCGGATGAAAACGAGCGTTTCGAAATGCCGCCGTGGGTGGGGGCGGAGGTTTCCGATGACCGGCGGTATGCGAATTCGGTGCTTTCGGTGACGCCATTCCGCGATTGGTGAAATGTGCCGCGACGGATTTGCCCTTACCGCTTGCCAGCGGCAGGCATCCACCTACCCTTTCCGCATCTGCACATGAAAATCTGGCTTGATGGGAAATTGGTGGACGAATCGGAAGCGAAGGTTTCGGTCTTCGATCACGGCTTGCTGTATGGTGACGGGGTCTTCGAAGGCCTTCGTTTTTACAATGGACGCATCTTCCGTCTGGAGGAGCACATCCGCCGTCTGTTCGATTCCGCCCACGCGATTTGCCTGAAGCTGCCGTGGACACAGGAAGAAGTCTGCAAATACACCTGCGAAACGGTGGCTGCGAACGGTCTGAATGACGGTTACATCCGCCTCGTGATCACCCGCGGCGCGGGCGAGCTCGGCTTGAACCCGTACCTCTGCGAAGTGCCGTCGATGTTCATCATCGCTTCGACGATCAAACTCTACCCCGAGGAGCACTATCAGAACGGCCTGAAGATCATCACCTGTGCGACCCGCCGTCCGGCGCCCGCAGCGCTGATGCCGCAGGTGAAATCCCTCAACTACCTCAACAACATCATGGCGAAGGTCGAGGCGATCCAATCGAACGCCCTCGAAGCCGTGATGCTCAACGAGCAGGGCTACGTGGCCGAGTGCACCGGCGACAACCTTTTCATCATCAAGAAGGGCGTCATCTACACGCCGTTCATCGCCGATGGCGCGCTCGACGGGATCACCCGTGCGGTGATCGAGGAGCTTGCCGGGAAACTCGACGTCAAATTCGTCGAGAAGTCGCTCACCCGCTATGACATCTACACGGCGGACGAGTGTTTCCTGACCGGCACCGCCGCGGAAGTGATTCCGGTGGTCGCGCTGGATCGCCGCGAGATCGGCACGGGCAAACCGGGTGCGATCACCCAGCGCTTCCTGAAGGCTTTCCACGAACTTGCGAGCACTACTGGCACTCCGGTTGCTTGAGAAAACTTAGAAACCCGTCCGACGGACAATTTCTGTCGCATCAGAAAAGATGCGGTCTTAATCTGCCATGGCCATGAAATGTGATTTCTGCGACAATAAGGCGACTGTTTTCCTGACTCAACTCGTTGAAGGTCAGATGAAAAAGGTCTGCCTTTGCGACAAGTGCGCGAAGGAGCGCGGAGTCACGGACCCAACCGGATTCTCGTTGGCCGACGTGCTTCTTGGCGGCATTCCGGGCGGTCCTGGCACGGCTCCGGTGGGACAACATTACACAGCGACGGGCGGCGGAAAACAGTGCCCTTCCTGCGGTTTCACCCTCGATGACCTGCGCCGGGTGCGACGTTTTGGCTGTGCCGAGTGCTACAAAGTGTTCCACGACGAGCTTTCGCCGATGCTCCGCGGCATGCACAAGGGCGTTTCCCACGTCGGAAAAGTCCCTGAAGGCCTGATGGCCGTGCAATTCCGCGCCCAACGTCTCGAAGAACTCCGTTCGAAACTGGATCAGGCGATTTCCTCCGAAAGCTACGAGGAAGCCGCCGGCATCCGGGACGAAATCCGCAACCTGGAGGTGGCGAAAAGCTGACGAACCCATGATGCGTTTCTCAACTCTCATCAAACACCCGGCCGATTGGATGACCGGCGGGGCGGGGGACCATTGCGCGGTCCTGACATCGCGCATCCGGCTTGCCCGCAATCTCCGCAACCATCCGTTCCCCGGTTGGGCGAAACGCGAGCAACGCGCGGCCGCCCTCGATCTCATGCGTCCGGCCGTTGAATCGCTGCCGGCGATGAAGGATGCGTTTTCCCACGAACTCGGCGATCTCACTTCGGTGCAGAAACAGGTGCTTGTCGAACGCCACCTCATTTCCCGTGAGCATGCCGCCCGTGGCGATGGTTCCGGCGCGGTGATCGAACGC
>DATLIO010000207.1:0-3866 GCA_035539355.1 Luteolibacter sp. | reverse complement strand
GATGCGGAATTCCTTGCGGATATCCCGCGCCACCTTCGGCGTCGCCGTCGCCGTCAGACAAAGCACCCGCGGCACTTTCAACCGTCGGCAGATCCTCGCCAGCTTCAGGTAATCCGGCCGGAAATTGTGCCCCCATTCCGAAATACAGTGCGCCTCATCGACGGCCGCCATCGCGATGTCCATCCGCTTCAACACGTCCCGGAACTTCGGGTTCGCGAGCCGCTCGGGGGAAACGTAGAGCAATTTCACCTCCCCGGCGGACAAGCGCCGCAGAATCCCGGCCTGCTCGACGGCATCGAGGGTCGAATCAAGGCGTTCGGCGGCGATGCCACGGTTTTTCAACCGGTCCACCTGATCCTTCATCAGGGCGATCAACGGCGAGACGACGAGCGTCGTTCCGTCCAACAACAGGGCCGGCAATTGGTAACAAAGGGATTTGCCTCCGCCGGTGGGGAAAACCGCAAGCGAGGGCCGCCCGTCGAGCAGGATGCGGATCACTTTTTCCTGACCACCGCGGAATTCACCGAAGCCGAAATGGTCCTGCAGGGTTCGGAGCACGCTCCATTTTTCCGGTCCCGGTTTCGACTGACAAGCAGCTTCGTTTGACAACTCGCAGTAGCGACCGAAAATGTTACGGGATGGAGAATCCTTCGGACAATTTCGCGATCACCCGGATGGAGCGTGCCGAGAGCAGCACCTTCGGGTGGCAGGTGCGCCTCCAGCGGCGCGGTCTCCGCTATGCGAAATATTTCGCCGACCGGCGTCACGGCGGTCAGGCCCAATCGTTCGAAGCCGCGAAACATTGGCGGGACGAACTGCTCCGCAACTTCGCCGAAGACGAACGGGCGCGGGTTTGCTCGAAATCGTCGCGGAACTCCTCCGGTGTCGTCGGCGTTTCGAAAGTGACCATCTCGGGTGCCAACGGAGTGATCTATTATTTCTGGCAAGCCACGTGGTCTCCCGCTCCGGGACAACGGCGCAGCATCCGCTTTTCGGTGAAGAAACACGGCGAACAGGAGGCCTTCCGGCTGGCCGTCGAGGCGCGTCAAAACGGCACTTACGGTTGATTTCGATCTTGGGGCTTGGAAATACGTTCCGGGAAGTCAGAAAAGGCCCATGTTCAATACCAGCCAGCTCACCCCGGAGCAAAAGGAAGCCCTTCACAACTGGGCGGGCGAAGGAGCGACGCTTTCCGATCTGCAACGTCGCCTCAAGGAGGAGTTCGGCGTTTCCATCAGCTACATGGACGCCCGGTTCCTGATCCTCGATCTTGGCATCACCCTTCAGGAGAAAAAGAAAGAAGAGGAGAAGAAGCCGGAGGAAGAGCTTCCCGCCGCCACCGGAGTGGTTTCCGTCACCATGGACCATCTCGCCCTCCCCGGGTCGCTCGTCAGCGGCCGGGTCACTTTCAGCGACGGTGAGACCGGTGTCTGGATGCTCGATCAAACCGGCAGACCCGGACTCGATCCAGATACCCCGGGCTACCGTCCGAGCCAGGAAGACGTGATGGAATTCCAGACCCAGCTCCGGGATCTGATCCAGAAAAGCGGGCTCTGAAGGACCTGTAGCGGCGGTCTGTGACCGTCGCTACCTTACCCATTCTCTAATTAGCGACGGTCATAGACCGCCGCTACAATTCAAACCTCGGCCGAAGTCAGCGGCGAAGGGATCGCGACCACCTGCATCCCGGCGCGCTGGGCGGCGAGGATACCGGCCGGCGCATCTTCCAATGCCAGGCAGCGGGTCGGTGAAACGCCCATCAGTTTCGCGGCATGGAGGAAAACATCGGGGGACGGCTTGCCGTCCTTCACATCGTCCGCGGTCACGACTTCGTCGAACCAATCGGAAATGCCGACCGCTTTGAGGGTCTTCTCGATGACGAAACGGGTGCCGCCCGTGGCGATCGCCATCGGAACCTTGCCACGCAGGGATTGGGCGAAATCAGCGACCTCGCGGATGAGGGTCACGGAAGGCATGCGCTTCAGGAACGCTTCCCGTTTGGCAAGGGCCACCGATTCCGGATTCAGCTTGAGATCGTATTCGCTGTTCAGCTCGACCACGATGTCGCGGGTAGGCCGGCCACCCATGGCGATGAAAACGTCCTCTTTGAAAATTCCGCCGGCCCCATGCTGTGCCAGTGCCTCGCACCACGCCTCGAAATGAGCGGGCATCGAATCCACCAGGGTTCCGTCACAATCAAAAATCACGGCATCAAAACCGCCCGTCGGGAATGAAATCGGACCTACGCTTGTCATTTGCGGGGCACGCCTTATTCGCACTTCGGATCAATGACAAGCACGACGCGCTGTTAATTGCCGGTCTTTTCACAAACTTTCGAACAACTGTTTCAGCTTGGTATATTTACAAGTTGAGACAAATCCGGCTCCCACGAGCGTATCTTCACCGCCCATTGCATGAGCCGATCCCCGCTCCGAATCCTTTCCATCCTGTTTTTCCTCACCGCTGCGTTCCTGCACGCGGCCACTGATGAGCTTGCCTCGGTCGAACTTTCACGTGGTGAAGGGACGGTTCATCTCTACCGGGGAGCGCCTCCGCCGAAAGCGGTCATCGTTTTCGCATCCGGCGACGGAGGATGGACCGACTGGGAAAACGAAATGGCCGGGTGGCTGGCGGACGCGGGATGGTGGGTCGCCGGACTCAACTGCCGCGCCTATGCCGAGAACGATTACGACGGAGATCTTCTCGCCGAAGATTTCCAGCGGCTGGCGAAATCCACCAACGCCCCCGCGAATGTCCCTGTCTTCTACGGCGGCTGGTCGATGGGAGCGGTCCAGGCCGTTGCGGCCGCAGGCGTCGAACACGATCCCAATCTCGCCGGGGTGCTGCTGTTTTCCTGCGGGTCCCGCGGACGCTACGGCCTCCGTCTCAAAGACGAACTCGGGATCGCCCCCACCGGCGAAGGGACGTTCGGCCTGAACGAATTCAACGGCTCGCTCAACGGCCTGCGCATCGCCCAGTTCCACGGCGGCGCGGATTTCATTTCGAGCACCGCATGGATCCGCTCGCTGGACCAAACCACCGCGCTTTACGAAATCCCCGGCTACAACCACGGCTTCGACGGACCCGATCCGAAATTCAAACCGCAGGTCGTCCGTGCGCTCGGTTGGTTGCTCGGTGATGATTCACTCGCTCCGGAAACATCCCACCGCGCCCTCCCCTTCGGCCTCTCGCGGCTGTGGCCGGCGGCGGCGCTGGCGATCGGCCTTGTCCTGGTTTTCCTGTTCTCCCGGAAACACGCCGTCCGCGTTCTTGTCGCCGCCGTCCTGCTCATCGGCCTCATCAATCTCGTCGAAGCGTTGATGCCGAAATCCGCAGACGTGATCGACTGGATGCAGCAATGGCTGCCCCTCGGCGTCAGCGAAGACAGCCGCCTGATGCTCCTGCTTTCCGGCATCTCCCTGCTCTTCCTCGCCCGCGGCCTCAGCCGTCGCAAGAAAGTCGCATGGTGGCTCGCCGTCACCCTGCTTTCCGTCTCCGCCGGGTTGCACCTCGTCCGCGCCTTCGATTGGCACCACTCGGTCGCCGCGCTCGTGCTCCTCATCCCGCTCATCCGCTGGCGGAAAGAGTTCATCGCCCGATCCGATGCACCCTCCGTCAAACTCGGACTCATGGCCGCGCCGGTGGTTTTCCTCGCGCTCGTGGTTTTCGGCACCATAGAAATGCACAACATCGGCGAATCCGGAAAGCTTCCGGAACCCATCGACTGGAGCCGGTCCGCGATGGCCTCCCTGACTTCCACGCTGGGGCTGCCCGGCAACCCGCAAAGCACCGGCGACACCGCGCAGCTCGAGCATTTCCTCGGCCGGCTCCGCTTCACCGGCATCGCCTGCGGCACCATCGTCCTG
>DATLIO010000206.1:0-4699 GCA_035539355.1 Luteolibacter sp. | reverse complement strand
GCTCACGGTTCCCGAAGGTGAAGTCAGGGTGATCGCTAGATTTCCACGCGCTGAATGGGTGGCGGCGAGCTGCACCGTCACCGCTTCCACCCGATGGTTGATCTGGCTGAAAGTGAACGTCTTGCTCGCGCCGGCCGCATTGTTGTTCGGGATGGCCACCGCAGCCGAATCCGTCGAAACCAGCGAAGTCTGCGCGGGAAGGTTCACCCAGGCCTCAGCCATGTTGACCGCGGCGGTCGCATTCACGAGACCTCCGCCGAACTGGTGGTGGAATGAAAACCCCGCACCGTTGGTTTTCCACCCTGCATCCGAAGGAACAACCTTCGTCGCGGAACGGAAGAGGATTTCCTGAACATCCCGCCAGCCAAGGTTCGGATTTTTCTGGAGCATCAACGC
Organism: Luteolibacter sp.; assembly: GCA_035539355.1. Lineage (GTDB taxonomy): Bacteria > Verrucomicrobiota > Verrucomicrobiia > Verrucomicrobiales > Akkermansiaceae > Luteolibacter. Next base: position 4,303 of record DATLIO010000206.1, on the reverse strand, counting down.
GACAGCTCCGGATACCACCGGGGTAGCCGAAGACGTTCCATCGAAACTCGAATAGTAATCCCCCCCATTGGGCGTCGACAGGGTGTTGTAACCTGCGGTCCCTGTGCGATCGGTCGTGGTGGTTCCGATCGTGTCCCGATCTCCCGATGGTGCGGTGATCAGGATGTTCGCTCCGGGTTCCGTGTAATCCGTCGCCAATCCCGTACGCTCCAATGCCGCGACCGCGATGGTGTAGATCGAGTTGGCATAGCCATCGAAATTCGAATTGTCCTGATAGGTTGCACCGCCGCCATTACCCGCCGCCCAAGTGAAAATCGTGCCTTTTCCACCACGGCCGTTGGTCGCCATGTTCTGGAAAGCGGCGGCTGCCAGCGGATCGGGTGCATCGAGGATTTTGATATAATCACTGGGCCCCCAGCTGTTGCTCTTCACCTGGATGATGTCGTTCTTCCATGACAGGGCACTTGCCTCGTCGGCGTCAGTCGGGCTTCCGGCAATGAGCCGCATCCCGACAAGGGTGGCTTCAGGCGCCACTCCGCTCACACCGATGCTGTTGTTTCCTCTCGCTCCGGCCACTCCGGCACAAGCGGTTCCATGCCGGTCCGCATTCGCGGTCGCGGATGGATTCGGATCGGCGTCGTTGCCGTTCCAGTCCCAGCCGTTGACCGTATCAACGTTCGGAGACAGATCCGGATGACCCGTCTGGAGTCCGTCATCGACGATCCCGATCCGGATACCGTTGCCACGGATTCCTGTCGAAGGATAGTTCCATGCTCCTTCCACATTCGCGTGGGAGATGCTCGGTGAAGTCACCGTGTTCTTCAGATGCCACTGGTTGTTGATGAGCGCATCATTCGGCATCGCCCGGGTGAAACGTTTCCTGCCGGTGAGAACGTCCGCGGAAACAACCCCTTCGGACGCCCTGACGGAATCCACCGCGGCCAGCGCCGCCAACGGATCCGCCGCTTCGAGGATCACCCACTCCGGCGCGTATCCGGGGCGCTCCGAAATGGCCAAACCATTCGCCGCCGCGACTTTGTCCGTCGCATCGGCAGGCACCTTCACCCGCATTTTGCGCGTGATCAACCGGCGGTTGGCGTCGTTGCGTTCCTCACCATCGGGATAGGCGACCGGCAGCACCTCCCCCTGCGCGGAAAACGCCGCGATCCGTAAACGGTAGTTCTCCGGAGTGGCCGGAGGATCAAGCGTGACGAAGCTTTCGGCCCCGTCCGCTCCCTTCACGCAGATTTCGTCCATCGCGACGGAGAACGCCACGCCTTGATCGGCGTTGGTGAATTTCACCGGAACGATTTTCGCATCATCAATCGAAGTCGGCCGGTTGGGCGGACGCTTCACGGAAGCCGACCCGCCTTTTCTCCATCCGGTCTCCCCAAGAAAAAACCAGCCGGCCCCCAAGCCGATGCAGACAACACCGGCCGCGGCGAAGCGGATTCTGGAGCGCGGGGACATGGGAGGGTTTCGGCAGGGAAAGCCGCAATCTACACCCGTCCCGGATTTACAAAAGCATTACTTCCGGCCGGGTCCACCTGCCTTTTCAAACAAGCCCGTCTTTCCGCGCCTGCTTCCAGTAGGCGTATTCGGAGCGGTTGAAATCGATGTATTCCGGCGAAAGATCGCTCGAATACATCACATACTCCGCGTCGCCCTGGTTGAGGGAAATCACGATCTCGAAATCGCGTTCGGCGACGATCGCCCGCAGCTCGTCCATCGGAGTCGTCGTCTGCAGACCGCCGAGGCAGGCCGCTTTTCCGCCGATATGGATGTCCACCAGCTCTTCCCGGATGCGCGCGCGCGAGTAGCCGACCGCATGGAGAATCCGGCCCCAGTTCGGATCGCCGCCATTCCAGGACGATTTGACGAGCGCCGATTTGCAGACGGCCTCCGCGACTTTCTTCGCGTCGAGATACGTGCGGGCACCCTGGACTTTGACGGTCACGAATTTCGTGACGCGCTCGCCATCGCGGACGACGGCCTTCGCGAGCTCCAGCATCACCCATTTCAGCGCGGCCCGGAACTGCTTGCAGCGGGCATCGTTGCGCCGGAAAGCCGGAGCACCCGAAGCACCGTTCGCCAGCACCATCACGGTGTCGTTCGTGCTCATGTCACCATCGATGGTGATGCGGTTGAAACTTTCCTCGACGCACTCGAGCACCGCTTTCCGCAGCTCCTCGCTCTTCACGTTCGCGTCGGTGGTGATGAAGCACAGCATCGTCGCCATGCTCGGGGAAATCATGCCCGCGCCTTTGACGCAGCCGCCGATCCGCACGCGGTGCTCGCCGAGATCGAATGAAATCGCGACTTCTTTCGCGTGGGTGTCACTGGTGATGATCGCCGCCGCGACATCCGCTCCGTTCTTCGAACCGAGCCCCTTGATGAGCACGTCATATTTCGGCTCCACCCGCACCATCGGCAGCGGCAGACCGATCACACCGGTCGATGCGACGCCGATCTCCGTACGCTTGAGCCCGAGCGGTTTCGCCACCGCATCGCACATCGCTTTCGCATCGGTGATGCCCTGCACGCCGGTGCAGGCGTTCGCGTTGCCCGAGTTCGCGATGATCGCGCGCAGATCGCCTTTCCGGAGATGGGCCTGCGAAACACGGACCGGCGCGGCTTTCACCCGGTTCGTCGTGAACGTGCCTGCGGAGGCACACGGCTTCTCCGAATAAATCAGCGCGAGATCCAGGCGCTCGGCGGCCGGATTCTTGATGCCACAGCTCACCGCGCTGGTGAGGAAGCCTTGGGGCGCGCCAACGCCACCCTTGATGCGGGAAAAAGGAAAGTCCATGTCGGTAAGGGAGGGCCGTGAATTCAACCAGCCTTCAGAAATTTTGCAATCCGGCAGTCTCATCCAACCCGAACATCAGGTTGAAACTCTGCACCGCCTGCCCGCCCGCGCCTTTTCCAAGGTTGTCTTCGGCGCTGAGCAACAGCACGCGGTTCGTCCGCGGATCATAGTTCCAGCCGACATCGACGTAGTTGGTCCGCGTGACGTTCTTCGTGTCCGGGCAGACACCTTTGCCTAACAGCCTTACGAATTTCTGATCCGCATACGCTTTCCCAAGCGCCGCACCGACCGCCTCCGGCGAAACACCGGCACGCAGTTTCGCGGTCGTCGTCGTGGCGATTCCGGCGTTCACCGGGATCAGGTGGGGGATGAACGAAATCGTCACCTTCTCGCCCGCGGCGATCGAAAGCTCCTGCTCGATTTCGGAAAGATGCCGGTGCTTCGGCACGCCGTAGGCCCGGACGCTTTCATTGCACTCGACGAAGAGAAGCGTCAGGTCCGCCTTCTTGCCGGCTCCGGAGACGCCGCTCATCGAATTCGCGACGATCGTCGAATGGTCGATCAGATTTTCCCGCAGCAACGGCAGCAACGGCAGGATGATGCTCGTCGGATAACAACCGGGCGAGGCCACCAGCTTCGCCGCGGAAATCTTGTCCGCCCGCACTTCCGGCAGGCCGTAGACCGCCTGTTCGAGCAAATCCGGCGCCGGATGCTCGTGATCGTAGAATTCCTGGTAAACCGCCGCATCGCTGAGCCGGAAATCCGCACTCAGGTCGATCACCCGCACACCCCGCTCCAGCAAGGCGCGCGCGATTTCCGCCGCCACTCCGTGCGGCAGCGCCAGAAACGCCGCCTCCGCACCCGTCGCGGCGATCGCATCCGGGTCCGGCTCGATGAACGCCAGCTCCGCCGCAGGTGCGCCCCGGAACCGTGGAAACACCGATCCGATCGGTTTCCCGGCCTCCGCCCGCGAGGTCGCGGCGACCAATTCCACGCCCGGATGGGACAGCAAAAGGCGCAGCAACTCCATGCCGGTGTAGCCGCTCGCGCCCACAATCGCCGTCTTGATGCGTTTCATGTGTTCGCCATCGCATGATTTTCGGGGCTTGCCAACCCGCAATTGGCCTGCTTTTTTGCCCGTCCGTTCAAATGACGGGCTATGGCGCAGTCTGGTAGCGCGCTTGCCTGGGGGGCAAGAGGCCGTGGGTTCGAATCCCGCTAGCCCGACCATCAAAGGGTCAGTGACTTTCACTCGCCCAACAAACCCGTCCGTTTCCCCACGCGTCATCCGCGATTGTCGGGCTGGCGGGATGAGAACCCCTTCGAGCGAAGCGAGAGGGTTTGAAAGCGGAGGATGCTCGTAGCATCCTTTCTAAAACCATCGGCGTCAGCCGCACCCCGCTTGGCCGGAGCGCAGCGCAGGCAATCCCGCTGGCCCGACCCGCAAGCGTCCGAGACCCGCTGTTCCGCCAGAAAGACAATTCGCCCGTCGAG
>DATLIO010000205.1:0-3832 GCA_035539355.1 Luteolibacter sp. | reverse complement strand
TTTGAAATTCTCCTGTGGAGTCCACGATGAGACGACCGTCAACGGCTGGAAAACCGGACCTGCCGCCAACCGCTAGAACAAAGCGACATCCAACGAATCATGAAAAACCCGAAACTCATCGCCTGGTGCGTCGCACTGCTTTTCCCCATGAATGTCCTGTCAGCGGAACAGGAGGTCACGGTGATGAGCTTCAACGCCTGGCACGACTGGACCAAGATCGACAACGGCTTCGACAAAGCGGAAGCCGCGATCCGGAAGTCGGGCGCCGGCCTGGTCGGACTTCAGGAATCAAGCCCGTCCACCGCCGCACGGATGGCGGAAAAGCTGGGCTGGCATCATGTATCGGCGGGAACCGGATCCGTGCAGATCATCAGCCGCTATCCGATCATCGGGGAACTGACTTCAGCCAAGGTCGGAAACAAAACCTTTCTCGGCGCGCGTGTCCGTATTTCCGAAAACCCGTCGCGTGAGGTGGTATTGTTCAACGTCCATCTCGACTACGTGAACTACGGGCCGTATGCCGCTCTGAAGCCGGATGCCACTCCGGCGCTCGTATTGGAGGAGAACGCACGATCCAAGCGCGTGGAGCAGATCACTTCGGCAATCGCTGAAATGCAATCATGGCTGGGAAACTCGGATTCGGTTCCCGTGTTCCTCACCGGCGACTTCAACGTTCCATCCCATCTGGATTGGACCGAAGGCAACACGGCGGCGCACGGAAATATCGGCTCCGTGCCATGGCCGGAAAGCCTGCTGGTCGCCAAGGCAGGTTTCGTTGATTCTTATCGTTCCGCGCATGCCGATCCCAAGGCCGAACCCGGCACCACCTGGTCGAGCATCCACAAGACACCGGAACCCCAGGACCGGATCGACTTCACCTATCATCACGGAAAAGGCCTGACCGTCCGCACGTCCACCGTCTTCACCACCGCCGTCGAAGCCACCCTGGGCGCGTGGGGCGCCGATACCGCACCGGTGGCGAAAAACACCTGGCCTTCCGATCATGCGGCGGTGGTGACGACCTACCTCCTCAAGTAGCCTCTTGCCAACGGATCTCTTCCCGTGTTGATGAAGTTGGCGCTTCGCCAAAAACCCAATTTCATCCGATGCATTTCAAATCAGCGGTTCGCCTGTTCGTGGTCTCGGCTTCATGGCTCACATCCACCCACCTGCATGGCGCCATCAGTGTGGCGGCGGGACATCACGCGGCGGATGTCGGATTCGAATTCGGCCCGGTCCATCCACCCGCTTCCAACGATGCCGCGACCCGCGCCGAACTCACCCTCGCCGACGGCAGGAAAGATGCGGGCAGCGCGGACCTTTCCGTTCTGACGGATGGGAAGATCCCCGGCAACGAAGACGATCCTCGTTCGAATTTCTTCTTCGCCCAAGGAACCGGCGGCGGACGCATCGTGGCCGACCTCACGGAAATCACTCCGGTGAAAGCCGTGGCCAGCTATTCATGGCATCGTGGAAGCCGGGGACCCCAAGTTTACAAACTCTACGCGGCCAGCGGCAAGGAGAAGGATTTCGATCCTTCTCCAAAACGTCCCATCAATCCCAAGGACTGCGGTTGGACTCCCGTCGCCGTTGTCGACACGCGCAACAGGCAGGATGCCGGTGGAGGACAGCATGGAGTGGAGATCACCAACCAAGGTGGCGGTTCGTTGGGAGAGTATCGTTACCTGCTGTTCGACATCGAACCGACATCGAAGACCGATGTTTTCGGAAATACCTTCTTCAGTGAAATCGACGTCATCAGCGGCAAAGGACCGGCACCGGAGCGATTCAAGGCACCGGAGAAGATCGTGAAGGAATATCGGTCGAAGGATGGCAAACTCACTTTCATCATCGACTCGACCCACGCTCCGGAATTGACCGGATGGAGTGAGAAGGAACTCCTGCCCGTGATCCAGGAGTGGTATCCGAAACTCGTCGGCTTGCTGCCGAGCAACGGCTACCGCGCGGCCGACGTCGTGACTTTCGAATACAAGCCGGACATCAACGTTCCCGCCTATGCGCTGGCCAACAAGATCACCATGAACGCCACGTGGTTCCCCGGTGAATTGAAACGCGAGGCCAAAGGTTGCGTCGTCCACGAGATGGGCCACGTCGTGCAGAACTACTGGCGGGCACAGATGACGAACCGCAATCCGAAGCCGACACCGGGATGGGTGACGGAAGGAATCTGCGACTACATCCGCTGGTTCCTCTACGAGCCCGGGAGCAAAGGCGCCGGAATCGCCCCAGGAAGAGCCGACAGCGTGAACTACGACCAAAGCTACCGTACCACCGGCAACTTCCTCGATTGGGTGATCACCGAGCGCGACAAGAAGCTTCTGGAAAAGCTGAACGCCGCGGCCCGCGAAGGAACCTACGACGAGAACCTGTGGAAAGAGTGGACCGGAAAAACGCTCCCGCAGCTCGACGCCGAGTGGAAGGATGCCATCAGGAAAGGCAGACGGGTTCAGGATTAAGCGGGAGCCCATTCTGATCCGCCGGCCTCAAACGAAGACCGGCGGATTTGCAGGAAGGCTCAGGGCGCGAGGATCTCGATCCCGCCGATCTTCGCGTTGTTGATGGATACCTCCGGTGGAATTTCGCCTTCCTGCAGTTAATGAATCTTGATAAATAGCCGGTCCATTATGAAATACCGCCCTTCGCGCCTTTTCGTCGGATGCATGGTTTCGCTGCTCGCGACCGGTGCGGCGGGCGCCTGGATGTGGAACAAAGCGAACTCCGCGCCTTCCTACCTCCGGGCCAATTCCGGTTTTTGGCAGCTGCTTGCATATAAGGAACCACCTCCCAACTATTACAATCCGCCAAGTCCCGAGCAGATCGAAAAGACCCGCCGTTTGGTGGCGAAGAAATTCAATGAGCTGCTGGATCAATTTCCGGAGATGCGGATCAAGGAAACGCCGGTTCCGGACGAGATGAACGGATACCTCCGGATTCATCTTCGCTTCCCTCCCATGGAGGCGCATTGGCGCGGATTGAGTCCCGAATTCAGAAAAGCCCTCGCATCGAAGACACCGTCGGGTTCCGAAGATATCCGTCGGCTGCTTGAAGAGCATCAGGAACTCGTCGGCGAGATCGAACACATCGCCTCGCTCGAAAACCGGTCATCCACCAACATGCCGGCGGACTACACAGGCTTTATCCGCGCGAGCGCCGGAAAGACCTCCACCGACATTCTTCTCCTCAAAGCCCGGCTCGCCGCTGAAGAGAAAAATGAAACGGAAGCACTCAGATGCGTTGCCGCCACCTTGAATCTCGCCGCTCACTATAACCAGGTAGAGGAACCAACCCTTCTCGGCGAAGCGGTCGCGATATTGATCCATTTGAACGCCATCGACCACATCGTCGCCGAAATTCTGCCCGCACTGGGCAAAGAGGCGGATCTTCCGAAATGGAAGGCCGTGATGCGGACCAAGGATTTCACCTCCACCCATTACGCCGATATTCTCCGGGCCGAATGGCGGGTGAAATGCAAATACTCCCTCATGCCCGTATTGCTGGACGACAACATCCGCAACAATCCGCCGGATGTGAATGAATTCATCCAAGCCTACACCGAGCTCGATCTGGCTTGGATGAAACGTTGCCGGTCGATGTCGCTGGCCGAACTCGTCAATCAAGCGGATCCCAGCCTGGGTGCATTTTCCCATTTATCCCAAAAAAGCCGCGAGCTCGGTGACCTGTTTTACGTCAGTGCCGGTTCGTGGGTATGGGGCGCTGTCAGAGGTGAGATCATCCGGAAGGAGTATCAGGCAGCCCTGGATCTGCTCATCCTCGAAAAGTCCGGCCGCCCGCTGGATGCGGAGACATCCGC
>DATLIO010000204.1:0-3363 GCA_035539355.1 Luteolibacter sp. | reverse complement strand
GTCCATCTTCGTTTTCAGCATCTCGAAGAGCGCGTCCTGACGTTCCTGGGTGGCGCCGCAGATGGTGTCGAAGACCTGGAAATTCGCCTGGCTGGCATCGCGTTCGATGACGGCGGCGAGCAGGCGGGTCTGGATTTCCTGGGTCTCGCTTTTGAGCATGGTCGTCTGGTTGGCGACGCCGATGCGCTGGAGATGGAGATCCGGATCGAAGTTTTTGGAAATGTTGTCCTTGAAGCGGTTGAGGAAGTCTTCGCGGTTGCCGTTTCCGCGGATGTATTCGCAGACGTAATCGGTGTCGGCCAAGGTCAGGACGACGAGATAATGGCCGGTGCCTTCCTCTCCGAGCGCACGCGATGCGGTGGCGCGGGTTTCCTCGTGGTTCGATTTGCCGTGGATGATCGAGGTGACGCCCTCCTTGGCGTAGCCGCGGACCCGGCGCCAGACTTTCATGACATCCCCGCAGGTCGTATCGACGACATAACAGCCACGTTCCTCGACCTTCTTCATGAAGGCGGTCGGGGAGCCGAAGGCGGGGACGATCACGACGTCGTCCTCGGTGAGATCATCGTATTCCGCGGTGAGATCCTGCCATGGCAGCGAGACGATGTTCATCTCGCGGAGCTGCCGGTTGACCTCGGGATTGTGGATGATTTCCCCGATGAGGAAGATGCGGTTCTCCGGGAAAACGCGGCGTGAGGCGTAGGCGAGGTCGATCGCGCGTTCGACGCCGTAGCAAAAGCCGAACTGCTGGGCGAGGAGCACGGTCGTGTTGCCGATCGTGATGCGGCCGCCGCGATCCTTGAGTTTCTCGACGATGGAGGAGTGGAAATGCACCGCGACCTCGGCGGCCACGCGTTCCATGACATCCGGACGGCGGACGTTGACGCGAGGGCGTTTGGATTTTTCAGCGGTGTCGGCGGCGGGTTCGCTCATCTGCTTTCTTTATAACCCCGGAAAATCGCGCGACCAAATCATTTTCCGGATCGCTCGGCCCGTGCGAAAGGCAGCGCCAGCAGGAGGTAGAGGACGAGCGCGATGGCGGACATCGAAACGAGATACCAAGGCCATGGGCCGAGGTAGTCGATCAGGCTCGGATTCGGCGGGCGGTGGGAGGCGAAGCCGAAATTGGTTCCCAGGATCCGGTTCACGATCATGGCGAACGCGAGGTAGCCGAGGGACCATCCGTAGACTTCGAGCGGGCTTTTCCAGAATGGCTGCTTCGGCCGCCAGCCTTCGACGATCGGCAGATAAAGCGCGGTGCCGACGATCACGAAATGGTGGACGTAGAACATGATGAACGGCCAGTGCGGGAAGCCGACGGTGATGGCCGGGGTGAGCAGGCCCTGGATCGTCGCGGCGAGGCCCCAGAAATAGGTCAGCGAGGCGAGCAACGGTTTCCGTAGTAGCAGAGCGAAACCGCCGGTGATCGCGGCGATGTCGCAGAGGTGGAACGGGAGCAGGTTGTCGAGCGACTTGTCCGCATCGAGCGAAAGCCATGCGGCCTGGCCGAGCGGATAGGCGGCGAGGCAGATGAAGGCGAGGGTGCCGGTGGCGAATTGTCGGCAGCGCCCGCCTTTTTTTCCGAGAAGAATCAGCGCGGTAATGATCGCCGCGCCGGTGAGCACGGCTAGGAGATGCTGCTGGCTGAAGGGTTGGAAGGGCTGGGGCACGGGTTCCGGTCAGGCACCGATTTCCGCGATGGCAGGTTCGCGGTCCTGGAAAACCTCACGGGCGATGGCGCGGACGTCATCGTCGGTGACGGCGAGGATTTTTTCACGCCATGAAGCGGGCGAGGGAATCTCATCGAAATCGAGCAGTCCCTCACCGGCCCATGCCGCGTGCGAGGCGGTGGATTCGAAGGCGAGTTTGCTTTGGGAAATCATCAGACGTTTCGCGCGATCGAGTTCACCGGCACGCGGTCCGTTTTTCACCAGGTCGCCGATTTCGCGATGGATGCATTCGAGCGCTTCCTCGCGGGATTCGGGATCGAGGCCGGCATTGATCTCGAAGGCACCGGTTTCGTCGAAGAACGTGACGTCGCTGCCGATCTGGTAGCAGAGCCCGCGATCCTCGCGGAGTTCGAGAAACAAGCGTGAGCTGGAGATTTCCCCGAGCATCATGCTGAGGAGGCGCAGTGCGTGGCGTTTTTCGGAGTGCTTTCCGGGCGTGTGCCAGCCGAGTGAGAGCTGGAGCTGATCGGACTCGCGGAGATCCGTGATTTTCCGGAGCGGTGCTTCTTCCGATGAGAAGGCGAGAGGTGGCTTGGCCGGATGGAATTTCGCCGGAAGATGCGGTGAAAGCAGAGACTCGATCTGATCGATCGTGAACGGACCGGAGGCGGCGATGACGATGTCTTCGCGGAAATGATGCAGGTCACGGAACGCGACCAGCTTGGCGCGGTCGATCTCGTGGATCGATTCGATGGAGCCTGAAATCGCATTGCCCAGCGGGTGGTCGCCCCACAGCGCGGCCGAAATCAGATCGCCGATGTGATCCGACGGTGATTCACGGTACATCGTGATTTCCTCGCCGATGACCTCGCGTTCGAGCTCGATGTCCGCTTCCGGAAACGTGGCGTGCCAGATCATGTCCGAGAGCACGTCGATGAGCACCGGCATGAGATCCGCTTCGCCACGGCCTTCGTAAACCGTCTGGTCTTCCGAGGTGCAGGCGTTGAGCTGGCCGCCCGCGTTTTCGATTTCGAAACTGATGTCCTTCGCCGAGCGGCGCTTGGTGGCTTTGAAAACCATGTGCTCGACGAAATGCGCGAGACCGGCCGGCAGTTCCGCTTCATCCCGGCTGCCGGCGGGGATGTAGATCGAAAGCGCGGCGCATTCGGAATCGGGGAGTGTCGCCACGGCGAGACGTGGACCTTGCGGCAGCCGCCGCCATTCGTAGTTCGCTTTGCTCATTTCAACAGGGCCTCCGCCAGCGCGAGATCGGCCGGTGTGGTGATTTTGAGATTGGGGTGGGAGGATTCGACGAATTTCACCGAAGCTCCCACGGCCTGGGCGGCGGAAACCTCGTCGGTGACGGTCAGTTTGTCCGCCGAAATCTTGTCGTAGGCGTAGGTCAGCAGCGCCGAGGAAAAAACCTGCGGGGTTTCCATGAACCAGAGATTTTCCCGGGAAACCGGCTCCGTGCAGAATCCGTCGGCGTCGGATCGTTTGACGGTTTCCGTGACGCGGCGCGCGAGGCTGGCGGCCTGATGAACCGAAGCGGCTTCGATGCATCGCGCGATGTCATCCGGACTGACCAGCGGCCGGGCACCATCATGGACGGCGATCATTTCGGTGAAGTCGGGAAGCAGGGCCAACCCGCGGGCCACGGAGTCCTGACGGTCGGCGCCGCCTTCGGTGTGGA
>DATLIO010000203.1:0-2038 GCA_035539355.1 Luteolibacter sp. | reverse complement strand
ACTTGGAGAAGCGGGCGGGAAGAAGTTCCTCCTGATCCAGAGCCGCTAGCTCCAGCAGGTGTTGATCTCCACGCGGAGGTCGGGATGGATACGGATCTCGGCGAAGGACGCACCGCCGCCGGGCTTGATCTGATAGACGCGGGTCCCATCGGCCTCGGTGGTGATCTTTGCATCGGAAAGGCCGGGTGATGCGGCGATCCATGCTTTCATCGCCGCCTTGTCACCCCACTGGAAACTCGCGCGGAACTGTCGCGTGAAGGAACCTCCCTCCGTGTGGATTTCGACGTTCTGCGCCTCCGGCGGCAACGGGGCGGTGCGGGTCCACTCGTGGGTGGTGCTCCACATTTCTTTCTGCCGATTCGCCAGTGATGGAAGAAATCCGGGGGCGACAAACCAGAGGATCAGGATGAGTCCGACCGCGCCGATGAGAAGCGATGCGAGGCATCCGGCGGCGATCAGCTTGGTTCGCGGTTTCATGCAGGGATTCGTCGGAGAGATCGGCAAAGGTTACGCGAACTCACCGCTTCGGCCATTTCTCGAACAGCCGGGGGTTAGTGAAACTGTCTGTTTGCACAACCGTCTCCGCGCCCATCGCCCCGAGGATCTGGATGATGCCGAGGACCCCTTCTTCCCGCACGCGAGGAATCGTGAAGGTTTCACGTTCCCTGATTCTTCGGGCAAGGGCTCGAAGCTCGCTCTGCGGCAACTCAACAGCCCGACGCATGCGCTGTTTCAGTTCGGCCTCGGGATTGGAATCCCAAGCCGTGCCTCCAATGAAATCGCCCCAACTCCGAATCTCGATCGTCGCCATTCGATAAACTACGGTCTCGCCTCCAGGATCAGGTTCACCGGTGTTTCGGTGGCCCGGCGGAAGCGGGTGAAGCCGCCTTGTCTAACAACTTCGCCGAGCCGGCGTTCCCCGGCTTGGGCGCCGAGGGCGAGACCGACTTCCTGACTCTTCGATCCCGGCGTGCAAATCATCGTGGAGAAGGCATAGAAGGCGCGTCCGACGGGGTTGAGGTTTTCCGCCAACGTGTCGCCAGCCATCGGCTCGACGATCATCCAGGTCCCATCGGGCTTGAGGCATTCCAAGACGTGGGCGGCCATGCCAGCGGGGTCGCCCATGTCGTGCAGTGCATCGAAGACGGTGACAAAGTCGTAATCTTTTCCGGGAAATGTTTTCGCTGCGGCGACTTCGAAGCGGACGTTGCTCACGCCCTCGTCGGCAGCGTGTTGGCGGGCCGCCTCGATCGAGGCCCCGTGCATGTCGAAGCCGATGAATTGCGAGTTCGGAAATGCCTTGGCCATGACGATGGTGGAGACGCCGTGTCCGCAGCCGATGTCGGCGACCTTGGCTCCGGCGCTGAGCTTTTCCTGCACGCCATCGAGTGCCGGGATCCAGTGGTCGACGAGGTTGGCGACATAGCCGGGTCGGAAGAAGCGCTCGGTCCCGCAGAACAGGCAATGGTGGTGATCTCCCCACGGGATGCCGGCGCCGGTGCGGAAGGCCTCGGTCACCAGCGGCTCGTCGTGATAGAGCGAGGAGACACTGAAGAAGCCACCGACCATGGTGACGGGGCTGTCGGGATCGGCGAAGACCGCGGCTTGCTCGGGCGTCATTGAGAAGGTTTCTCCCGTGGCATCGTAGTCGACGTAGCCGGAGGCGGCCTGGGTCGCGAGCCATTCGCGGACGTAGCGCTCGTTGAGGCCGGTGCGGGTGGCGAGGTCGGCGGAGCTCGAGGGACCGGCTTCCGCGAGGGCGCGGTAGAGGCCGAGCCGGTCACCGAGTATGACCAGCGCGCCATTGGCGGCAGCACCGAGGTCGGTGATGACCTTGCCCATCATCGTATTGAGGGCGTTGGGGTTCGGGGGCGCGGGATTGGCGGGGCGGAAATGAGGGGCCGTTTTCATGGGGAATCCGGGAGGTTCAGCCTAGTGTGATAGCGCCGATTCCCGGGGAATGACAGGCGGAATGCATGGTCACGAGGAATCCACCGGTCCCACATGCCATTTGCCTTTTCTGCAATCTCCCGAAATT
>DATLIO010000202.1:0-3403 GCA_035539355.1 Luteolibacter sp. | reverse complement strand
GTGATCAACCAGGAGCCGGCTCCGACGGAACTCGCGCTTCAGAAACCGGAGGAAATTTCCGCGGAGATGGACGCCGCCGTTGATACCGCCGCCGGAATTTCCGGAGAGCGGAAAGCGCCGGTCGGTGGCACGACCGTCATTGCGAAAAGTCCGTCGTCCACGGGGTCCGGAGCGGCGGGGAAAACCGGAGTGAACCGGATTTCCACACCCATCGAAGGGGCGGTTCTTGGAACGGCGCCGGCGGCCGACGGTCCGGCTTCCGGAACTCCTCCGGCGGAGAAGAAGCCACCGGTCATCATGCGCTACTATCGGGAGACCGATGTGCCGGTTGAAGTGGCGAAGGTGCAGGGAGACACGGCGGTGCTGAAAGTTTCCGGCAGGACCACCCGGGAGATCTCCGTGAAGGCCGGGGACGATATTCCGGGATCGCAGCTTTATGTCGTCAAGGTGGGGCGGCGGATGGAGGACAGCAAGGTCACCAATGGGAAGCTGATGGAGGTTTCCGTGATCCAGGTGGGGGATCGCCGCACGGGACAGACGAGGGAGTGGATTTCAGGGAGGGCGTCGACCTCCCATGATCCGATCGCGCTTCTGGAAGATCCCTCGACCGGCCGACGCTACACCGCGAAGCCCGGCCAGCGTTTCCGCTCCGCTGACGGCGGTGAATTCCTGATTTCAGATGTCCGGCCCAATCAGATCGTCATCGAAGATCTCGCGACGCGCGAGGTCCGGACGATCCCGTTGCGGGGGCCGCGCGGCTGATTTCCCACTCACATGGATTCGAACCTCGTCATCGATCACGGCGCTCCGGTGCGCCAGTTTTCCGTCATGCTGCCGAACCGGGCCGGCGCGTTTGCGGCGCTCGTGAAACTCCTGAGGGCGTCGGCGATCGAAGTCGTCGGGATCAGCGTTCAGGATTCCCGCGACGCGACCGTGGCACGGATCGTTCTGTCGGATCCTGATACCGCCGAGCACATCTTCATGGAAAAGGGGATTCCCTACACCACCTGCGAGTTGGTGGTGATCGCCATGAGGGAATCCGGGCCCGGGCTGCTCCAGTGTCTGGACACGCTGATGGTGGCCGAAACCAACATCGATTTCGCCTATGCGCTGATGCCTTCGCAGGATGGCCAGGCGTTGCTCGCGATGCACGTGGAGGATTACGAGTTCGCCGTTTCGGTCCTCCATCAGAGCGGCTTCAAGCTGATGTATCAGGAAGACATCAGCCGTTAAAAAAGAAAGCCGCCCGCGCTTGGAGCGGGGCGGCTTGGATTGGAAATCGCGTCAGGTGGATTACTTGGCCTTGATGGTCAAGGTGCCGGACATGTTGGCGAAGTGGCCCGGGAACGAGCAGAAGAACGGATAGACACCGGCTTCGTCGATCTTGAAGGTGATGGTGTCGCTCTGGCCGCCACCGACGAGCTTGGTGTGGGTGACGATGAGGGCTTTGGTTTCAGCGTCGGCCGGCACGTATTCGGTGTCCTTGGCGCTGACGGCTTTCATGGCAACGGTCGGGATCGCGGTGCCGGGTTTCAGGACGACCACGTTGTGGCCCATGGCTTGAATCGGAAGCTGGCCGATATGTTTGAAAGTGAGGGTGATCTGGTCGCCGGCGGTGGCTTCGAGGACTTTCGTGCTGAACTGCATCGCGTCGTTACCGGTGAGTTCGAGCTTCACGTCAGCGGCGAAAGCGGGGGCGGCAACAAGTGCCGAGGCGAGGATCAATGAGAGTTTCTTCATGATTAATTTCGTTGTGACCGGGCAATTATGACGAGGTGTCGCATTGCCGCAACCCTAAGAGAACGTTTTTCGGGACCAATTCCTATCAGGGGGCGGTTCATTTTCGGAAAATCAAGGCGCTGGAAGGCTTTTCCGCTCGTCAAACAGCGGTCGCAGGCATAGTTTTGGGGCAGATATTGACTGAAACCGGCTCCGACTTGGCACGGCCCTTGCTTTCAATTTCGCCACCAATCCGCCTGAACCATGAAAAAAATCGAAGCGATCATCAAACCGTTCAAACTTGAAGAAGTTAAAGAGGCCCTTGCCGAAGTGGGCGTTCAGGGCATGACCGTCACCGAGGTCAAAGGCTTCGGCCGCCAAAAAGGTCACACTGAAATCTACCGTGGCTCGGAATACACCGTGGATTTCCTTCCCAAGGTGAAAATCGAGATCGTTGTCGACGATGCCCAAGCGGGTGGCGTCGCTTCCGCGATCGTCAAAAGCGCCAACACGGGCAAAATCGGTGACGGCAAAGTCTTCATCTCCACCGTTGAAGAGGCCATCCGTATCCGGACCGGTGAAACCGGTTCCTCGGCTGTCGCGGTGAACTGAGCTCCGGCGAAAATTTCAACCACGGACCGGCGGTTTCTACGGGAAGCCGCCGGTTTTTCGTTTAGAGTCGCCGCGACTCATGAAGCCGAATCTGCATCACCCGGTTGGCCGGATCCGTTTTACCGGAATCCTGGAAGGCATTTCGTTCCTCCTCCTGCTGGGAGTGGCGATGCCCTTGAAATACATTTTTGACCAGCCGCTGGCCGTCCGTTACGTGGGGATGGCCCACGGTGTCCTGTTTCTGATCCTCTGCGGGCTGCTGGTGCATGCCTGGGGTGACAGGAAGCTTCCGTTCAAGGATGCGGCGCTGGCATTTCTGGCGTCGCTGCTGCCGTTCGGCCCGTTTGTGATGGACCGGAGGCTGAAGCGGCACGAATTGCCGGAATAGGGCGGTTCACCGACGTCTCGCGGCCCAGTCCTTGAAGGCGGCACCGAGATGACGCGCGACGTCGGAAGGGAGAAGCGATTGTTCCGAAATGCGGGGATCGAGCAATGCGATCTCCGCGGCGCGGCCGCAAATCCATGCGGCGATCGAGGCGGCTTCAGCGAGGGGATTGCCGATGGCAAGCAGCGCGCCGATGACGCCGGAAAGAAGATCGCCCTGACCTCCCGTCGCCATCGCGGGGGTGCCGGTGGGGTTGAACCGCAGCGTGCCGTCGGGAGAGGTGACAATGGTGCGGCATCCTTTCAAAAGCAGCGTCGATGGAACACGGCTGGCAAAGATCCGGGCGGATTCCTCACGCGGGATTTCGGAAAGGTCGGGCGCGAGGCGTCTGAACTCGCCGGGATGAGGGGTGAGGATGTGGTTTTTCCGCAGGAGGGAAAGCCGGGTATACGGGATGAGATTGAGTGCCTCCGCATCGAGCACCGTCGGGATTTCCGTGCGGGAAACCAGTTCGAGGACGGCATTTTTGAAATCCGGATCGTCGTGGTGAAGCCCGCAGCCGATGACCAGCGAATCGAAACGTTGATCCAGCAATTCGAGCGGATCCGCGCAGGGGCGGATGATGACGTCCGGAGGGCATTTCGCCGAGATCAGTTCCGCGGCATCAGGCGGGACGTGGAGTGTGAC
>DATLIO010000201.1:0-3403 GCA_035539355.1 Luteolibacter sp. | reverse complement strand
CCTCGAGTGCGTGATGACGCTGGTCAAGATGTGAGCTGACGCATCAGATCGACCACCGTTTTTCCGGCGACTTCCCAGTTCAATCGCCGGTCAAATTCGGCAAGGGAATCGAAAGAAAGCCGTTCATAGGCTTGCCGATCCGCCATCATGCCGGCGATCCAATCCGCATACTGATCTCCTCTCGCTTCGAGCGGAAACAACTTCCCGTTCTTTTCGGAAACCACCGAAGGCACCCCACCGGTGATCGCCGCGAGCGATGGCAATCCGAACGAACTGGCTTCCGCAAAAACCAATCCGAAGCACTCCGCCCGCGAAGGCACGATCAGGAAATGGGATTCGGCGAACAAGCGGTCGAGCAACGCGCTTCCTTCCGGCGTCTTCTTGGAAACAAAACCATGCCGGATCACGAAATCAGGCACCTCTCCCGGAACGTCGCATCCGACAATGTGCAGTTCCGTCTTCAAACCCCGCGCGTTGAGTTCCTTTGCCGCTTCCAATGCGATCGGTCCGCCTTTGCGTTCCCAATCGACACCGACGAACAGCAGGCGGATCACCTCCCCTTTCCGGCGTTCCAGAAATCCGGCGACGTCGTGGTCCGTGCGTCGTGAGGTGACATTCGCGCCGTAGGGCACAACTTTCACTTTCGCCGGATCCGCACCGTAGTGGTCGATCGCGGTTTTCGCCGCCCAATCCGACGTGTAGATCGCCAGCGAACTGTTCTTCAACGCCTGCTCGTCGACGTGATTCCCATCGCGCCGCGCTTCGGAGCTGAGATTCGAAAACAACGCGTAGTAGTCGGTGATACCGGCGAACGTCGCGTCCGTCCAGAACACGGTCGGAATGTCCGTCTTCAGCCGCGCGATCGGAATCGTTCCCGGACTGAAGATCACATCCGGCTTGATCGCTTCACAGCGTTCCGAAACCTGTTTCGCATAGGCATCCAGCAAAGCGGGTCTGCGGTCGGCGAGATAACTTTTTCCGAGAAGATGCCTGTAGGCTTTCTCTTTCACTTTCGCCAGCAGGCGCCCCGGATCATGAAGCGAATCCACCGGCACGATCTCGCAACCGGCTTTCGCGAGGGCCTCGCGGATGAAATAGACCGAACCCGACCAGGCGTGAACGTCCGATGATGAATAGGGAGTGACGTAGGCGACTTTCATCGGCTGATCCGGCGATGACGTTCAACGAGTGAATTCATCTCCGGCTCCTTGGCTTCGATTTCCTTCACCAGCTGGATCTGCGTCCGGCACCGGTCGAGGTTCTGGCCCGGGCGGTGGGTTTTGAAATACACGTCCCCTTCGAGGTAATCCGTCAGGAACCGGATCGCGACTTCGAGGGTGATCAACCGTCCCGAGAACGCGAGGTGCCTGACCTCGGTCTCGTTGAGGAAATTCCCGGCGGCGTCAAGATACCCTTCGAGCAGGGCCGCGAACATCGGCATCTGCATCTCGACTTTCGAAACATCCGGTTCGTCTTCCGCGGCGGGGCTGGTCGCCGTCCGGATGAGATCACCGAAATCATAGAGCGCGAGACCGGGCATCACCGTGTCGAGATCGATGACGCACACCGCTTCGTCGGTCTGCGAATCGATCATGACGTTGTTGATCTTGGTGTCGTTGTGCGTCACGCGCAGCGGGATCTTTCCGGCTCCGGCAAGATCAAGAAGCACGTCGACGAGAGGCTCACGTTCACTGATGAAGGCGACTTCGGCTTTCACTCCGGCCAACCGTCCGCAGGGGTCCGCGGCGACGATTTCCATGAGCCGGTCGAAACGCTTCCGGGTGTTGTGGAAATCCGGGATCGTCTCGACGATCGCGGTCGCATCCAGATCGCTCACGAGATCCTGGAACGCGCCGAAAGCATGCGCCGCCTGGTAGGCCTGCCGCGTGTTTTCGACAATGTTGTAGGTCACGCAACCTTCGATGTGATTGTAGCAGCGCCAGACGACGCCTTTCTCATCCTCCACCCATGTTCCGCCGACGCGTGCCGGGAACAGGTTCAGGGTCTGGCCGCCGAGGTCCTGTTTGTGGCGCAGCACCTTTTCGTTGATGTGCCGGGTGACGCGCTCGACGTTCGCCATCACCGCGTAGGGGTCCTTGAACACGTTGCGGTTGATCGCCTGGAAAATGTAACGCTGCACCGATCCGTCGGCCTGCCGGTAGCTGGCGCGGTAGGTGGAATTGATGTGCCCGCTGTCGATCTCCTCGCCGAGCATGAATTTCCCCTGCACCGCGAATTGATTTCCGATCTCCGCGACGAGGCTCTGGACGGCGGGGTTGATCGGTCGCGTGGGTGAGGTGGGCGGCACGACCGCTTTATCCCTGAAATCACGGCCTTTGGCAAGAAACGGACATCCACGGGATTGCCATACGGCCCGTTTCCCGGAAACGTCGCCGCGTGATCCAGCGCAGGCCTTTCCGCTATCCCGGCACCGATGAGGATGTCGTGCGGCTGGCCGCGCTCGTGCGGGATGGACTGAAAGCCGCCGCGTTTTTCCCGCCCCAGCGCCTGACCGTGCTCAACCTCGCCTGCGGCCGCGCGGACGAAACGGGTGCGCTGGCGGCCGCCCTCGCTCCGGCGAAAATCGGCTTTTATCTGGGGATCGACCTCCGGCCGGACGCGATCGCCGAGGCCACCGCCCGCTGGGCCCTGCCCGACGGCGAAATCGAGTTCCGATGCGGCGATGCGGCCGCGACGGACCGGATGAAGCAGCTTCCGGCCTTTGATTTCATTTTCATCCGCCACCAGAACTACTGGCACGAACCGGCCATCTGGGACCGATTGCTGGGCAATGCCTTGGCTTCGCTGAAACCGTCCGGCCTGCTCGTCTGCACCTCGTATTTCGACCGGGAACACGAGCTTCTGGTCGCCGCCCTGAAGACCCGCGGCGCGGATCTGGTCGCCAATCTGCGCCACGCCGCCTCGCGCCCCCTCCCGGACGGCGCCGGAAAATCGGTGGACCGGCATCTGGCGATTTTCCGACAAGGACAAGAAATCACTTTACATCCGGGTCCGGCTCGGTAGTTTTCGCGCCCCGGTCGCCTCCGCGACTCCACCGTCCAACCAATTTCCAGCCATGAAAGTTCTCTCTTCCCTCGCTTCCGCAAAGCGCCGTCACTCCGATTGCCAAGTCGTGAAACGCAAGGGCACGGTGTATGTCATCTGCAAGAGCAACCCGAAGTTCAAGGCCCGCCAAGGCGCGACCGTCGGAACCCGCCTCTCGAAGAAGGGCGTTAAGTAATTTTCCGACTCCAATCCATTTTCCGAAAAAGCGGCTCATCGAGTCGCTTTTTTCGTGTCCGCACGTAGCGACTCTCGTGAGAGATTCGGCTGGGGCAGGCCCAAATGAGCCCCCGGGCTTTTAGGGATCCGACACATCTCCCCCACCGAAGCTTTCACAAGC
>DATLIO010000200.1:0-2902 GCA_035539355.1 Luteolibacter sp. | reverse complement strand
CGCACAAGACCGGCATCATCTACTGCGCCACCCGCAAGAAAGTCGACGCCGTTTCCGAAACGCTCGCGAGCTGGGGCGTGAAATGCGTCGCCTACCACGGCGGCATGTCCGACGCGGAGCGGGAAAAGGCGCAGGATCATTTCATCACCCGCAAGGCCGATGTCGCGGTGGCGACGAATGCGTTCGGCATGGGCATCGACCGGTCGGACGTCCGCTTCGTGCTGCATTACGAGATCCCCGGCAGCGTCGAAGCCTACTATCAGGAAGCCGGGCGCGCCGGACGGGATGGGGAGAACGCCTACTGCGAACTGCTCTTCAACTACGCCGACACCCGCACGCAGGAATTTTTCATCGAAGGCGCCAACCCGACGGCTTCCACGATCCGCTCGATCTACCAATACCTGCTCAACGAAGGCGACCGCAATTACGAGATCCATCGTACCCTTGATGAGATCGCCGAAGGGGCCGACGTGAAAAACCCGATGTCCGTCGGCAGCGGACTCATCACCCTCGCGCGCTCCGGCTACATCGAGCGGTTCGACATTCCCGGCAAACGTCTCCGTGGAACCCGCCTTCTCAAGCCGGACATCCTCACCCGCCAGCTTGAACTCGACGACGATTCGATCGTGGAGAAAGACCGGCGCGACCGCGAGAAGCTCAAGGCGATGGTCGAGATGAGCTATTCCCGCACCTGCCGCCAGCAATGGATCCTCGCCTATTTCGGCGAACATGACGACGGCGTCTGCGGCACCTGCGACATGTGCCGTGAAGATGGCGCCGGCGAAGCAAGGCCGCCGACCGCCGAAGAGGAAATCGTCGTCAGGAAAGCCCTCAGTGGAGTCGCGCGCATGTCACGCCGCACCGTCAACGGCTGGGAAGCCCGCTTCGGCCGGGGCCGGATCGTGCAGATGCTCGCGGGCAGCCGGTCGCAGGAAATCCTCGCCGCCAGACTCGATGAACTCAGCACCTACGGCATCCTCAAGGACAAGGGCGCGGGTTACCTCAACAGCCTGACCCGTTCGCTTGCGGACGCCGGTCTCGTCGTCACGGTTCCCGGGGAATACCCTCTGATGACGCTCACTTCCGCCGGCGAAAAGGTGATGCGCGGCGAGCGTTCGTTTTCCCTCGTCTGGCCGGATCCGGGCGGCGGAAAAAAGGAATCGGACCTCGCGGACCACGGCTTCGAAGGCGAGCTCTACGCGATGCTCCGCGACCTGCGTTTACGGATGGCGAAAGAGGAAGGCGTCCCTCCCTACGTCGTTTTCAGCAACAAGACGCTCGAAGGACTGGTAAGGCACCGGCCGACGACCCCCGATGAAGCGCTGCAGGTTCCCGGCATCGGTGCGGGAAAGGTGCAGCGTTATCTGGAGCCGTTCCTTGAAATCATCGCGGCCTGGAAACGTTCCCGCCGCTGATCATTCGCGGATGATCACCGCCCGTGGTGGCGGCAATGGCGGCTGGGGATTTTCCGGCTGCGGATTCACCGCAGGGGCAGGTTGGGTCTCCGTGGGGTTCGGCGAGGGAGATGGATCCCCAATGGCAGTCTGCCCGGGTTTCGTTTCCTCCCGGCCTTCCGTTTTCACCGGTACGCTTTCGCCGCCGAATTTCTTTTCAAACGTCTGGTAGCCTTTGGTGATGGAAATCACGAGACCCGCCGTGAGGAACATCACCCAGACCGCCGACCACCGGTTTCCTGAAACGGGATCGCTCTCCACCTTCGGATGCCGGCTTTCCGACGATGAACGTTTCGGCGCCTGGGCGGGTTCGCCGCCGACATAGACGGGGATGCCTTCACCGGTGACATAAGCCGCCGGTTCAAGCGCGTTCAGCCAACGATCCGCGTCGACCTCAAGGAAGTCACTGTATTGCCGCAGGAAGCTCTTCGCATAAGTGGGGCTGGTGAACACCGCGAAGTCCTCCGCCTCCAAAGCCTCCACCACACTGCGCGGAATGCGCGCACGGAAAACAACATCGTCCACCGACAGGTCCGCTTTCTCGCGGGCGTGCTTCAATCGGACGCCGATCTGATCCCATGAATCTTCCACCGCTGGCCAACATACGAAAAGATCGCCGTTCCTGCAAGCACCCGGCATTGGATTTGACGGACTTTCCCGGCAAAGCCATGCTCCGCGGCGATGTCCGCTCCGAAACACGTGCTCTTCGTTTGCACCGGCAACACCTGTCGCAGCCCGATGGCGGAAGGATTGTTCCGCAAAGCTGTCGCCACCCGCCCTGATTACGCCGTCAGTTCCGCCGGAGTTTCCGCATCGAAAGGTTCCGCCGCCAGTCCGGAGACCGTGATGATCCTGAAAAAACGGGGTGCCGCTTTGGACAAATTCGGAAGCCGTCTTGTTTCGAAATCGATTCTCGACGAAGCAACCCACGTTTTCGCGATGACCCGCGATCATCTCCGGATCCTGGAAACACGCTTTCCGGAGCACGCGGACAAATTCCATCTCGTCCGTGAATTTTCAGGCGGAGCCGGAAAAGACGTGCCCGATCCGATCGGCATGGGACGCGCCGCCTACGAGGAAACCGCGGACGTCCTCGATGCCGCGATCCCCACGATCATCGCCTACATCGACCAGACGCACAAAGTGTGACCTGGGACCGCGAGCCTCCGGCTCGCATGGATCAAGAAGGCGAGCCGGAGGCTCGCGCTCCCAGCCCGGCTCAGATCATCCCGAGCTTCATCTTCCCTTCCTCGGAAATCATTTCCTGATTCCAGGCGGGGTCCCAGACGAGATCGACTTTCGCGTCATCGATGCCGTCGATGGTCATGACTTTCGCCTGAGCATCGGCGGCGATGACCGGTCCCATGCCGCAGCCGGGAGCGGTGAGTGTCATTTTCACCAGAACGGTCTTCTTGCCGTCGGCTTCCTCGATGACGCAGTCATAGACC
>DATLIO010000199.1:0-2229 GCA_035539355.1 Luteolibacter sp. | reverse complement strand
GACGTTCCACGGACGGACCTGGCACCTGAGTTCGCGGCGATCATTTTCGACGCTCCGGAAGGCGGCCTCGTCGGTCCGCTCGAAGACCCGCAAGGTTTCACCCTCGTCAAAGTCACCAAGAAAGTCCTCGGACCCGCACCTTCACTCGACAAGGTCCGCCCGATGATCGAGGAACGCGTCCGCCGGAAAAAGACATCGGTCCAGTATGAGAAGTGGATCGAAGGCCTCCGCAAGAAGGCCATGGTCGACATCAAGCTGCACTGATCCCCAGCACTTTCGCGAGCTCCGCGTGGTATTGTTCCCGCGGAAGCTCGTAGCCTCCGAATTGGCGGAGATGCTTCGTCATCCACTGCGTGTCGAGCAGTTGGAAGTTCCGCCGGCGCAGATCATCGACCAGCGCCACCAGCGCGATCTTCGATGCGTCCGTCTTCCGGGAGAACATGCTTTCCCCGAAAAAGGCGCCGCCGAGAGCCACTCCGTAAAGCCCGCCTTGCAGGCCTTCGTCATCCCAGCATTCGAAGGAATGGGCATGACCGGCTTCGTGAAGCGCGCAGTAGCTTTCAAGGATCACCTCATCAATCCATGTTTCCTCACGCTCGGAACAACCGAGCATGACTTCACGGAAAGCCGTGTCCTTCCGGATTTCGAAAGGCTTCTTGTTCATCGCCTTGCGCAATCCGTGAGGGACGTGAAACCGCTCGTCCAAGGGAATCAGCCCGCGTTTCTCCGGGGAGAACCAGAGGATTTCGCCGCTCTCCGCCATCGGAAAAACGCCCCGCGCGTATGCGGTCAGGAGCACGTCTTTCGGAATCAGGCGGGGCATCCGGCGCATTGTGGATGAATCCTCCGCTTTTGCCAAGAAGGTCATTTCGCCAGCTCGGAGCGCACGAATCCGGGGCGGTTGCTGCCCATGAAATCCACTCCCAGGGCCATCATCTTCCGGCCAAGAACCGGCTCATCCACATTCCAGCAGAACATCGTCCGGCCGTTTCCTTTCGCCGCCTTGAACCACCCGGGCGTCACCGGAACGGTGGATTTGAAGAGAAGCCCCTGCCCTCCGCACGCTTCCAGCGCGGCGATCTCCGCTTCCGGACGACCGGGTTTTCCGAAGTCCTTCAACGAGGTGATGAGATAGGCGTGATGGGCCGGGATTTTCTCACGGCAGGCTTTCACCACCTCGTCGTCGAAGGAAATCAGCACGACTTTCGCGGGATCCGCCTTTTTCGCGGCGAGGATCTCCGCGATCGGCTCCACGATCCGCGGGCCGTCCTTGATCTCCACGAAGAAATACTTCCCCGCCGGAACCACATCGAGCACCTCCTCGAGGGTCGGGATGTGCTGTCCTTTGAATTTCGGACCTTTCCACGCCCCGACATCGAGTTTGGCGAGTTCGGGATAGGAACTCTCGACCACATTCAACCCGGTTCCGGCCGTCCGCTTGGTCGTCTTGTCGTGGATGCAGACCACGCGGTTGTCGGCGGTAAGGTAGAAATCGCCCTCGATCCCGTCCGCCTGCTGCTCCCACGCCAGCCGGAACGAGGCCAGCGTGTTTTCCGGAGCATCATGCGAAGCCCCCCGGTGGGCGATGATCTTTGGCAGCGATTCCGCGGAAAAAGCGGAAGTTGTAAGAAAAGCAGCCACGGCGATGACGGATTTCATGGGTTGTCTGAAGCCTCGCCCAAGGGATGGGAAAGGGCCATGCCGAAATTCGATTGCACTCCCGATCGTTGCTGCCGGTTGACTTTATCCGCCATTCCCTCCATATCGCGCGGATGTCGTCCGCGTTGCCGCCAAAACCCCGAGTCATCGGCCCAAGAGTCAGGGTCTGCATCGTCGCCGCGAAATACAATGAGACCTACACCGACGCGCTCGTCCAGAACGTGATCGACGAGCTCGGTGAACTGGTGCCCAACGCCCGCGTCGATCTCATCCGCGTGCCCGGTGCTTTCGAAATCCCGGTGACCGTCGCCTCGGTCATCGAACGGGAAAGCCCCGCCTGCATCATCGCCCTCGGCGTCATCATCCGCGGCTCCACCCAGCACGCCGATCTCGTCGCCACCTCCGTCACCAACGGCCTCCAACAGCTGGCGATGGAGTCCAAAAAGCCGGTCATCAACGAAGTCCTGCTTGTCGATGACGAGAAACAAGCCTACGCCCGCTGCATCGGCGTGCAGCTCAACCGAGGCAAGGAAGCTGCCCGTGCCGCCGCCTCCATGATCGATATTTTCC
>DATLIO010000198.1:0-5065 GCA_035539355.1 Luteolibacter sp. | reverse complement strand
ACCGGCGGACATGCGCAGACGAAGAAAAACGCGACCATCGCGAATCCGCCGCCGATCCAGAGCCACGCCAGCTTCAGGACGTTCGCTCCCTGGGTTCCCAGAACCTCGGTGCTCGTCAGCTCGTTGAATCCCTGGCCCGATACGAAAAAGAACAACAGTCCCAGCGTCACCATCCCGGCCATGTGATCGATCAGCACGCTCATCGTGATCACCAGCTTCTTCCCGGGATGATCACGGATCAAAAGAATGATCTTCGCCGCATCCCCCCCGAGACTGCCGACCGAAACGAGGCTGAACAGGTTTCCGATCATCGTCAGCTCGATCGCACGTGCGATCGACAGCTTGATCTGGAGGACGCGCAGGAAAATCCACCATCTCAGGGCGGTAAAAACCATCGAGACACCGGCCAGAACCACACCACCGGCCAGCCAGCCGGGATCCAGCTTTTCAGGATGCCCGAGAACCGATTCCTCCCCCTCGACTCCGGAAAACGCCCACCACAGACAGCCGATGGTCAGCGCCAGCTTCAGGAGGAAAATCAGCGCCGCCTTCACTGCGATTTCTCGATCTCCGCGGCGATCGTCTCGACGCTCTCAAGGATGCCTTTCGCTTCCGTCGAATTCCCGATCTTCAGCCCGAAATGCTTCTCGAGCGCTACGACCAGTTGAAGCGCGTCCACCGAATCGAGCCCAAGCCCATGATTGCCGAAGATCGACGTCTTGTTCCCGATTTCATCCGGTGCGTAGTCGAGCATCAGCTCCTCCACCATCACTTCCTTGATCTTTTGCCGCAGTTCAGCGCCTTGCATCTTCGTATTCTAGTAACTCGTTTCAGAAAATACCACCGTCGATCTTCAGGGAGGATCCCGTCACGTAGGAAGCCTCCGCGGATGCCAGGAAAAACACCGCCGCCGCGACCTCCTCCGGCTTTCCGAAACGGCGCATCGGAATGCCGGACTTCGCCTGCTTTTTCGCATCATCATCCATGCCGGAGATCGCTTCGGTTTCGACGTATCCCGGAAGTACGGCATTCACCGTAATCCCGGCCCGCGCGACCTCCTTCGCCAGCGTCCGTGTCAGCGCGACCACACCGGCCTTCGCGGCGGCGTAGTTCGTCTGGCCCAGCGGCGGCATGATCGCGCTCAACGACGAGATGTTGATGATCCGGCCGGAGCGCTGCTTCATCATCGCCGTCGTCACCGCACGGCATCCCAGAAAGACGGAATCGAGATTCGAGGAAACGACCCCATGCCACGCGTCATCGGGCATGACCGCGAGAAGATGATCGCGATGGGCGCCCGCATTGTTGACAAGCACATCGATTCGTCCGGCATCGACCAGGATCGACTCCACCGCCGCGGTCCAGGCATCCGCGCTGGTCACTTCGAGATCCACGTTCCGGCATCTGCCGGAAAATTCGGCCGCGAGCGCTTCAGCCGCGGACCGGTTCGCACGCACGCCCAGCCAGACGCGGGTCTCCGGATCTTTCTCGAGAAAATACCGTCCGATGCCGAGCCCGAGCCCGCCATTTCCTCCGGTGATCAATATCGAACGCACGCCCGAGCGTGCCCTCCTCATCCCCTCACGGTCAAGACAACGCGGTCACGTTCCCGCATTCCACCACACCGGTTTCGCGCCTTCCTTCCATTTGATGTTGCAGCCGCTGCTCGGATACGGCCGCTCGAACGGAGCCTCGCCCGCGAGCATCAATCGCACGGCTTCCCGGAGATCCCCGCCATGAGCGTTCCGCCCGCTCCTCGGCCGCGTGTCATCGAACTGCCCCGCGTAGAACAACCGCAGCTCCGAATCGAAAAGAAAGAAATCCGGAGTGCAAGCCGCACCGTAAGCGCGCGCCACTTCCTGTGTTTCATCCAGCAGGTAGGGAAATTTCCATCCGTGCTCCGCAGCGAACACCTTCATCGGTTCCGGGCCGTCCTGCGGATAATGCTCGAGGTCGTTCGAATTGATCACCACGGTTCCCACTCCGGATCCTGCGATTTCCGATCCGAAACTGCCAACGGCATCCGCCAGATGGATGACAAAGGGGCAATGGTTGCACGCGAAGATCACCAGCAGACCGCCCGGGCCCGCCGCTTCCTTCAGTGAGACCACCTTGCCCCATGCATCCGGAAGGGTGAAATCCGGAGCTTGGTCACCTTGCTTGAGATTGAATGTCGAAAGCACCTCGGCCATAGCGGTAAGTTAGCACAATTTGTCGCTCCGCAACACCCTTTCCCCTTTGACGCGGCGGCATCCCCGCGCATCCTTGCGCCGCCATGTCAGACGGCCTTTCGCCAGCGGAACTCCTGCGTTATTCCCGCCATCTCCTCATCCCGGGGGTTGGAACCGAGGGCCAGCTTCGCCTGAAGAACGCTTCGGTCCTGATGATCGGAACCGGCGGCCTCGGCTGTCCCGCCGCGCTGTATCTCTCCGCCGCCGGCGTAGGAAGAATCGGACTCATCGATCCGGACACCGTCGATGCCTCGAACCTCCAGCGCCAGATCCTCCACGGCGAATCATGGATCGGAAAACCGAAGCTCGACAGCGCGTCCGCACGGCTGCGCGAAATCAACCCCCACATCACCATCGATCTTCATCCCGTCCGTTTCACTCCGGACAACGCGATCGAACTCGCGGAGAACTATGACATCCTGCTCGATGGTTCCGATAATTTCCCGACACGCTTTCTTGCGAACGACACCGCGTTCTTCCTGAAAAAGCCCCTGATCTACGGAGCCATCCACCGCTTCGAAGGTCAGGCCAGTATTTTCGCTCCGCACCTCGGCGGGCCCTGCTACCGATGCCTGCTGCCGGAACTTCCCGCACCCGGATCGGTCCCATCCTGTGCGGAAGCCGGTGTCCTCGGCGTCCTTCCCGGCATCATCGGATCGCTCCAGGCCATGGAAGCCATCAAATTGATTCTCAACATCGGCAAGCCGCCGCTGGGCAAACTCACCATCTACGACGCGCTCAATTCCTCGTTCCGATCCATCACGCTCCGCCGCGATCCATCGTGCCGGCTTTGCGGGGATCACCCCTCCGTGGACAGCGTCACCAATCCCGAAACCCTCGCCCCCGCCTATTGCGAAATCCCCGACGACCATATGGAAACCATCACCACCGCCGAACTCCGCGAACGCCTTGCCGGAAATTTTGACGCCCTGCTCATCGACGTCCGCGAACACGATGAATACGCCGTCGCCAACATCCCCGGCGCGAAACTGATCCCGCTCGGCACGCTCAACGATCATCTCGATGAACTGCCGAAGGACCGTGAAATCCTGATCCACTGCAAATCAGGCCGCCGCTCGGCCCGCGCCGTCGACCTTCTCCTCGCCAATGGTTTCACCGACGTGAAGAACGTCGAAGGAGGCATCGATTCCTGGCTCGCGGAAAACTGATTCAAGGCGAGTGGCGGCTGGTTCCTTCAACCGCCACTCTGCGACAAATCATTCTTCGCTCGTTGCCTCATCCGGACCGGATTCAGCCTCGTCTTCGCTGGCGACCGCGTCGCTTGAAGCATCTTCACCATCGGGAATGACGATGGAGACGTCCTGAAGTTTTTCCTTATCCTTGAGGGTGAGAAGTTTCACACCCTGCGCGTTCCGTCCGGTTTCGCGGATCTCCGAAACACGGATCCGGATGCTCTGGCCGGTCGAAGTCATCAGCATCAGCTCGTCCTCGTTGGTGACGGTCACCGCACCGACGACCGGTCCGGTTTTCTCCGTGACCTTCATCGTGATGATGCCTTTGCCACCGCGGGTCTGCTTGCGGTAGTCATCGAACGGCGTGCGTTTGCCGAGGCCGTTTTCGGAAGCAACGAGCAGCGTGCTGTCCGGAGTCACTTTCGCCAGACCGATGACGTAGTCGTCTTCGACCGGACGGATGCCCATGACACCCGCGGAGGAGCGCCCCATCGAACGGGTGTCGTCCTCGTGGAAACGGAGGCTCAGACCTTCGTGGGTGACGAGGATGAGTTCGTCCGAGCCGGTGGTGCGGCGGACACCGATGAGTTCGTTGTTCTCTTCCAGGATGATGGCGATGATGCCGGCCTGGCGGTAGTTGCGGAAATCGTTGAGCGGCGTCTTCTTCACCTTGCCCGAGCGGGTCGCGAAGAAGAGGAAGCCCGCTTCCTCGCTGAAGGTGACGTCGTTGCCATCCTCATCGGTGACACGTTCGAGACGCAGCAGCGCCGCGATCTTCTCTTCCGGCTGGAGGTTGAGCACGTTCTTGATGCTGCGGCCCGTGGATGTGCGCGAACCTTCCGGAAGCTGGAACACACGCTCGACATAAACACGACCGGTGTTGGTGAAGAACAGGAGGTAGTCGTGCGCCTGGACGGAGAACAGGTGCTCGACGAAATCGTCGGGCTCGCCTTTGCCGGTGGCCTTCGTCTCCATTCCCTTGAGACCTTTGCCACCGCGACCCTGCAGGCGGTATTCGCTCGATGGCGTGCGCTTCACATAGCCGCGATGGGAAAGCGTCACGATCATCGCATCGTTGGCGATGAGATCTTCCATGGCGACTTCACCTGCTTCGGCGAGGATCGGGCACTTGCGTGGGGAAGCATGTTTCTCGCGGATCGCGCGGAGCTCGTCCTTGATGATCGTGAGCACGCGGACTTCGCGGGCGAGGATATCGAGCAGGTCCTTGATATCGACCAGCACCCCGTCGTATTCGCCCTTCACCTTGTCCTGTTCCAGACCGGTGAGCTGATAGAGGCGGAGCTCGAGGATCGCATTCACCTGGCGCTCGGAGAAAACATAGCGGTCACCCTGCACCGCGGCCTGCGAGCGGATGAGGATGCCGAGTTTCTCCGCGGTGTCCGTGCTGAACGTGTAAGCGGCGAGACGCTCGCGGGCTTCGTCGCGGTTCTTCGAATCGCGGATGATCTTGATGAAATCATCGAGATGCCCGAGTGCGAGCAGGAAGGCTTCGAGCAATTCGGCGCGCTCTTCGGCCTTGCCCAGGAGATAGCGCGTGCGACGGATGACGACTTCGCGGCGGTGCTCGATGTAGGCGTCGATCGCTTCCTTGAGGGAGAACTGCTTCGGCCGGTTCTCATG